>JAHWJM010000392.1 GCA_019348435.1 Actinomycetota bacterium | reverse complement strand
GTCGTGGGGTCCTTCGCCATCGGGCTGCTCGCGGGCTTCGGCGCGTCCGAGGACATGCGCGCGGTGGCCGGCGTCGGGTTCCTCGGCGGCTTCACCACGTTCTCGACGTTCTCGCTCGACGTCTTCGCCGATCTCGAGGCCGGGCGCCCGGGGCGGGCGCTTGCGTACGTCGCGCTGTCGGTCGGGCTCGGGATCGCCGCGGCGGCGCTCGGGTGGGTACTCGCGCGGCCGTGAGTCGCGCTTCGCTCGCCGACGTCGCCCGGGAGTGGGGCCGGATCGGCGTCATCGGCTTCGGTGGACCGCCCGCGCACATCGCGCTGCTGCGCGAGCTGGTGGTCGACCGGCGGGGGTGGCTCGAGTCGCGTGAGTTCGAGGACGCCAACGCGGCGTGCGGGCTGCTGCCCGGGCCGGCGTCGACGCAGATGGCGATCTACTGCGCGCAGCGGGTGGCGGGCCTGCCCGGCGCGGTCGTCGGCGGCATCGCGTTCATCGTCCCCGGCCTCGCGCTGATCCTGCTGCTCGCCGCCGGCGCGCTGCTGCTGCGTCGCTCGCAGCGCAGCTGGAGCACGCTCGAGGATCTGAAGACGGGCGTGCGCCCGCCCGGGTACCTGTTCGCCTTCCCGATCCTCGCGTTCTTCGCGTTCGTGATCCTCGGGGGCCTGTCCGGGCCGCTCGTCCAGCGCTCGATCGTCAACAACACGACCTACGAGGAGATCCCCGGGCTGCCTGCCGGCGGAGAGGTCCGCATCGTGCCCCGCGAGGTCGCCGAGGTCAACGCCTCGAGCGCGTTCAACTCGCCGACGGAGACGCTGACGAACTTCCGCATCGTCAACAGCGAGGACGGCCTGATCTGGACGGCGCTGCGCACGCCGCAGGGAGCGTTTCGCATCTTCAGCAAGAAGAGCCAGGGGATCGTCGCGCTCGACGCCGAGCAGACCGCGCGCCAGCTGCGCTACGCCGATGCCGAGATGGAGGTCGCGCCGGGCCTGCAGATCACCGACAACCTGCGCTGGCGACTGCTGAAGGAGCGCTTCCTCATCTCGCTCGAGGAACCCGTCGGCATCGAGACGGAGGAAGGGCCGCGGCTGGTGGTGCCCTACCTCGAGTACAAGGGGATCCTCATCCGGCGGCCCGTGCTGGGCGGCGTGTTCGTCGTCGCCCCCGACGGGACGATCGAGGATCTCGAGCTCGAGGAGGCCGCGCAACGTCCGGAGCTCGCGGAGACCGGCCGGCTGTTCTCCGACACGCAGGCGCGCCGCATCCAGGAGTCCTACCAGTACAAGGGCGGCCTCTGGAACGCCTGGTTCGTGCACGAGAACCAGACGCGCATCACCGACACGGAGACCAACCGCCAGCCCTACCTCGTCGACTTCGGCGCCGCCGGCCTCGGGACGCAATGGGTCTCGGTCGCCGAGCCCTACGGCCGTGCTTTCGCCGCCAGCGCGATCTTCCTGACCGACGCGACGACCGGCAAGACGCGGATCTGGCGCGTGCCCGCGCGCACGTCGCTGAGCGGCAACCGGCGCGCGCTGCAGGCCGTGCGCGCGGTCTCGATCCCCGGCATCGACTTCGGCGACGGGGGCGCGCCGGGCGCCACCGGATCCGGCAACTTCCGCGTCGTCGAGCCGCGGCCGGTCTTCGTGCGGGGCCGCCTCGTCTACCTGACCTCGATCATCCCCAAGGAGGCGAACTCGGTCTCCAAGACCGTCGTCGTCGACGCCGAGACGAACAAGCTCGTCGCGATCTTCGACAACGATCGCGACCCGCAGGCCGAGGCCAAGACGCTCGCCTACATCCGCACCGGCGCGATCCCCGAGGATGCCGTCGCGCCGGGCGCGCCGGACACGACCGAGGAGGAGGACGCCCGCGACGGCACCACGACGACGCCGGGGACGACCACCACGCCGCAGACCACGACGACGCCCGGCGCCGGTGGCGCCGGCGACGTCGAGCGGCGCCTGGACGACGTCATCCGCCGCCAGCGCGAGCTGCTGCGCGAGATCGAGCGCCTGCGCGACGAGGTGCGCGAGGGCCGCTAGGCGGCGGCGATCGCGTCGTACCGCCGTCAGCCATCGCGGTCGAGCTCCTCGCGCCAGGCCGGCGCCCGCGTGCCCGCGCCCGCCTCGATGCGCGGCGACAGCCACGCGCTCACGACGCGGATCCCGTGCAGCGCGCTCGTCAGCCAGGTCTCGCAGCGCTCGAGCTCCTCCGGCAGCGGCGCGCGCACGCGCAGCTCGACTCCGCGCTCGCGCGCTCGCGCGAGCAGCAGCGCGCGCGTCACTCCCGGCAGCGCGTGCTCGTCGGGCGTCGTGCACAGCGCCTCGCCCTCCCACCACAGCAGGCTCGACAGCGCCCCCTCCAGCAGCGCGCCGTCGTCGCCGCAGAGCAGCAGCTCGTCGGCGCCCTGCTCGTGCGCCTGCGCGCGCAGCCGCGCGAGTAGCTCGAGGTCGGGGCCCTTGCGGCGCGGGTGGCGGCGCGGGTCGCCGCGCGGGCCGACGATCACGCGCGCCTGATCGGACCCGCCCACCCGGGTAGCGCGGCGCAGGCGCAGCGCGAGGCCGTCGGCGGTCAGCTCGACACGCGGAAACCAGCGTCCCTGCGAAGGCAGCGCAGCGCGCGCCGCGGCCTCGAAGCGCAGCAGCTGCGCGCGCTCGACCCCGAGCTGGGCGCACGAGCCGGCGAAGCGCGCCCAGTGCGCGCCCGCCGCGCGCTCGTAGCCCTCGTCGACGAGCCAGGAGTCGGCGACGAGCAAGGCGGCCGGCCGCACGGGCGTCACCGGCTCGAGCTCGCGGCCGGTCCAGCGCAGGAGGCTCTCTAGGGTGTTCGCCATTCGTGACGACGTTGCTGATCGACAACTACGACTCGTATACGTTCAACCTCTACCAGCTCATCGCGAGCGTCGCCGGCGAGGAGCCGCTCGTCGTGCGCAA
>JAHWJM010000391.1 GCA_019348435.1 Actinomycetota bacterium | reverse complement strand
CCGAGGTCCCAGCGGGTCGCGACGTCCTCCGGGTAGTACGACGTCGCGTCGACCATGCAGTAGAAGGGACGTGGCCGCGGTGAGCCGAACTCGTCGGCAAGCCGCTGCAGTGTCGGGCCGCCGGCGAACGACAGGTACAGGTCGTAGCGCGGCACGAGATCGCGGTCGAGGTACTCCGTCTCGCCTGCGTCGAGCTTGGCCAGCGTCACCGGTGTGTCGATGTCGTAGAACGCGGTGACCCCGCCGGCGGTGTCGCAGACCCAGTGCCCGACCGCGACGCCTTCCGGCACGTACGAGCCAACGACGACGGCGTCTGCCTGCCGCACGCGGCCGGCGTGGTCGCGGCGCAACTGGTCGGTCGAGTTGTACAGAAACGTCTCGCCCCACGGCGGGTTGGGCAGGTCGCGATGCTGCGCGTACCACGGCACGTCGCGCTCGAGGAACGTCACGCGGTGCCCCGCCGCGTCCAGGCACCGCATCAGCGCGCGGTAGTTCGTCGCGTGGCCGTTGCCCCACGAGGAGGTGACGGACAGGCCGATGAAGACGATGTCAGCCATCGCGGCCCTCGAGGATCTGCTCGACCTGTTCCGCGCGGTGCGCGTAGGTGTGGTCGCGCAGGATGCGCCGGCGTGCGGCGTCGCCGATCGCGCGCGCACGGGACGGGCCGACCTGCTCGACGAACCGCGCCACGCCGCTGCCGTCGTGCGCGACGAGCACCTCCGACTCGGGCTCAAGGAACAGTTCGATCCCCTCCCAGGCATCGGTGATGAGGCACGCGCCGGCGCCGGCCGCCTCGAACACGCGCGTCGCCGGCGAGAAGCCGTTCGCCGCCATCGACTCCCGCGAGATGTTCAGCACGGTCTTGGCCGAACAGTTCAACGCGTTGTGGTCCTGCGGGCTGACGTGCCCCAGGTACGTCAGGTTCGGCGCGGCGACCCGGTCCTCCCAGCCCGATCCGCCGAGGACGAACCGCCGGTGCGGCGCACGTTCGACCGCGGTGAAGAAGAACTCCTCGACGCGCGCCTCGCGGTCCGGCAGGCGGTTGCCCAGAAAGGCCAGGTCGGCGGCGAAGCGCTCTTGCGGCTCGACCGGATGGTGCGTCGACTGGTCCAGCGCGTTGTAGATCGGCACGCAGCGCGCGGCACCCAGCGCGGTGTAGCGGTCGATGACCGGCTGCCCGCCGCCGTAGGTGAACACGAGGTCGTAGTCCGGGATCAACGCCCGCAGCGAGTCGCGGTCGTCGTTCTCCATGCGCGCCAGGGTCGCCGGCGCGTCGACGTCCCAGAAGATCACCGTGTTGGCGTCGTGCTTGAGGTCGAGCACCGCCTCCTCCAGGACGTCGTCGAAGACGCCGACCCCACTGGTCTTGACAATGACGTCTGCGCCGGCGGCCCGTTGCACCGTGCGGCGGACCTCATCCGCGTCGCGGGCGCTGTAGACGACGTCCTCCGCCCACTCCGGATCGGGGATGTCGCGGTGCGCCTGCCGGTCGAAGGCATCCGGCTCGTAGAACGTCACGTGATGCCCGCGCTCGGCGAGGTTGCGGACGATGCCGCGGTAGTAGGTGCACGCGCCGTTCCAGTAGGCGGACACCAGACTCGATCCGAAGAAGGCGAACTTCATGACAGGTCCTCGTAGATCGCGAGCAGCTCGTCGACGCGATGGGCACAGGTGTGGCGCGAGCGGATCGTTTCCAGTCCCGCACGCCGCAGGTCGGCGGCCAGTCCGGGATCCGACCGCACGTCGTCGATGCGTCGCTCCATCTCCGCGCCGGAAGCGGCGACGAGGTAGTCGGTGCCCGGACGGAACAACTCCTCGCTGTCCTCCCACGGCGCGCAGATCAGCGGGATGCCGCAGGCCAGCGCCTCGAACACTCTGATCGTCGGGATGCCCGTCATCCGCATGACGTACGGCCGGCGCGGCACGTGCAGCGTCAAGCGGTGGCGGGCGAACTGCTCGGGAACCCGGTGGTTGGCGATCCAGCCGGCGTACTGCAGCTTGGTGTCCGCGATCCGCTCCAGCGCGTCGCCTGGATAACGCACGCCGTGCACGGTGCCGGTCAGCTCCAGCCGCTTCGCGGGTCCGAGCAGAAACTCGTCGAGTTCCCGCGTCCGCTCTTCGTCGCCCCAGTTGCCGATCCAGACGAGGTCCCGGTCGGGTTCGGCATCGCGCGGCCAGAACACGCGGGTGTCGGCCGCCTCGTGCCAGGTCCACGCGCGCTTGGCCCAAGCGCGCTCGAGATAGAGGTCGGCGATGACCTTGCCGAAGGCGAGCACCCCGTCGTAGTGGCTCAGGTCGAATTCCTGTATCTCGTCGGGCTCCGTGATGACACGGTGGTGCGTGTCGTGGAACAGCAGCCGGTAGCCGGCGCCGCGGCGGTGCATGCCCAGCGCCGCAATCAGTTCCGGCTCGTTCCACTCGTGCGCCAGAACCAGCGCCGCGCCGTCGAGGACCGCGTCGAGGTCCAGCGACTCCAGGTCGTAGTCGGTGCTGCGCAGATGCGGAAATGCCGCCGCAACGTCGTCGAGCGCCGCCTGCCCCTGGCGCTCGACCAGGTTCTGACGGCTCCAGCCGTCCTGCGGCTCGTACACGTCGACGTCGTGGCCCCGGTCCAGCAACTCCGACACCACACCGCGCAGGAAGTGCGCGTTGCCGTGGTTCCAGTCCGACAGCAGCGAGTGCACGAACATCACGATCTTCACGTGCGCACCCGATCCCGAGCCGCCGGTGCGAGTCCGGCGTACAGGCGTCGGTACGACGCCGCCATCGTTGCGGTGTCGAACCTGCGGGCACGCGCCGCTGCTGCGTTCTGGCGCGAGCGGAGCAGCTCGGGGTCTTGGATGAGGGACTGCAGGGCGTGGCGAAGTGCGGCGTCGTCGTCGGGGTCGACGAAGAGTGCGGCGTCGCCCCACACCTCGCGCAGACTGGTGATGTCCCCCAGGACGAGCGCGCAGCC
>JAHWJM010000390.1 GCA_019348435.1 Actinomycetota bacterium | reverse complement strand
CGACATCCGACGACGACGGCCGGGCGGAGCCCCCTTGGTCGCCTACGTGCGGCCCAGGCCGCGCAACATGAGGCCCAGCGCGAGCAGCGAGGCACCGAAGAGGATCGCGTACACGCCGACCAGCCATGCCAGCGCGACCGCGCCCTCGGATGATGCGGCGAACAGGGCGACGCCGAACGCGATCGAGAGCAGGCCGCCGAGCGCCAGCGGCCAAGCGCGACGCACCAACCGCCGTAGTCCGGCCGCGACCGCCAGCTCGGCTATGCCGATGGCGACGGCGAAGATCCCGAGCACTACGAGCAGCCCCGTCGCGGTGAGGTCGGGCCAGATGACCACGAAGACGCCCGCTGCGATCGCGATCAGGCCTGTCGCCAGCTCGCCGAGCGACGGCTGATCGCCGCGACGGCGAAGGAGCGCGCTGATCAGCGCGATCAGCCCGTAGACGATCGTGAACGCCGCGAAGATCGCGATCAGGACGCCGACGGTCAGGCCCGGCAACAGCAGGGCGAGCACGCCGAATACGATCGCGACGACGCCGCGCAACGCGAGCGCCGACCCGTTGCGCACGAGTACGCTCATGCCGCGCTCTGCAGCGCTGACATGTAGCGCGAGAGCGTCGGCGTCATCAGCTGCTTTGCCCGGCGCCGGAGCGCTGCTCACCGACCGCCTCGCGCAGCAGCTCCTCCGCCTCGTCGCTGAGCGACGTCTGCAGGATATGCCCGCCGTACTGCTCGATCTCCGGCAGGACCTTGTCGGGCGTGCTCTCGCGCAGCAGCACGAGCAGGGCGGCCTTCCCCGGCTCCAGCCGCTCGCCCAGCTGGCGCGCGAAGCTGTCGTCGACACCGACGTCGGTCCGGGCGCCGACCGCAGCGCCGGCCGCGCCGCCAAGAAGCGCGCCGAGCAGCGGCGCGAGGAACAGCAGGCCGATCAGAGTGCCCCCCAGCGCTCCGCCCGCGGCACCGGCCTCCGCCGGCCTGAACCACTGGTGCAGCTTGATCCTTCCTGCGCCGTCCCTGGTGACGATGACCGCATCATCGAGCTGCAGCGCATCCTCGAGGTGAAGGCGTCTCAGCGTCAGCCTCGCGTCCTCCGCCGTTTGCCGGTTGTCGTAGGCGATCGCGATGAGCTGACTCATGCTTCCTTCCTCCGTGCGTTGGCTGCGAGACGTCTGTCGCACCTGACTCCCAGTCAGCGACAGCCCGGCCGCGTCCCTCACGTTGGTCGGCAACCGGAGAGGCCGTCACGAGGTCGCTGCGTCACGCGGCACGTGCCCCCGCCCCGTACACCGCTTCTGCCCGGAAAGGAGATCGGCGCAACGACGTCCGCCGAAGCGCGTCCGGCAGCTGACCACACCGCATCGTGGGTCGCCATCCACGAGACCGTTCATTTCGCAGCCGCGAATCGCCCGGGTACTCACGGCTCGTGCCGGCGTCTGAGATCAGCGTCCAGATCGCCGACGGACTGCAGGAGCTCTACGAGCCTCACTTGCCGGTGGACGAGCGGCACCTCGACCGCTTCTATGAGTCCGGTCGTGGCTACTACCCGCCGGTCGAGGCCGCCGACGAGCGAGACCGCTTCGCGATCTGCCTCGCGGGGGTGTCCCAGAACCCGACCGTCCTGCCGGCGTCGGCGCGCTGACGTCTGTCGTTGCGCCGCCGACTCGAGGGGTACACGCGACGCATGCAACGGAGCATCCCGCTCGGGCGGATCGCGGGGATCCAGATCGGCGCCAACTGGAGCTGGCTGCTGATCTTCGCGCTCGTCGCGTGGTCGCTCGCCGAGGGCATCTTCCCGAGCCAGAACCCGGGGATGACCGACGCCGCGTACTGGGTGATGGCCGTAATCGCGGCGCTGCTCTTCTTTGGCTCGATCGTGCTGCACGAGCTCGGCCACGCGCTGCAGGCGCGGCGCGACGACGTCGAGATCGAGGGCATCACCCTGTGGCTGTTCGGCGGCGTCGCGCAGTTCCACAACATGTACCGCACGCCAGACAGCGAATTTCGGATCGCGGTAGCCGGGCCGCTCGTCACGCTCGTGCTCGCCGGCGCGCTGATCGGTGGCGCCTCGATCGTTCCGCTGCCCGAGAGCGTCGAGGCGGTCGTGTTCTGGCTGGGCTACATCAACCTGGTGCTGCTCGTGTTCAACCTGCTGCCGGCGCTGCCGCTGGACGGCGGGCGCGTGCTGCATGCGCTGCTGTGGCGGCTTCGAGGCGATCTCGCTCGCGCAACGCGGGTGGCCGCGCTTGTCGGCGTCGGCTTCGGATCGCTGATGATCGCGGGCGGCGTCCTGTTGTTCTTGGCCACTGGCGTGTTCGGCGCGCTGTGGTTGGCCTTCATCGGCTGGTTTCTGTCGGCCGCCGCCCGCGCAGAGGCCGAGCACATGGCCGTCCGGCACGCGCTGGGCGGGCTGCGCGTGCGCGACGTCATGTCGCGCGAGCCCGTCGCGGTGCCGTCGAACGCCACGCTGCAGGCGTTCGCCGACGAGTACGCGATCGACACGACCTTCACGACCTATCCCGTCGTCGAGCACGACCGCCCGGTCGGGCTGCTGCCCTTCGACGCGATCAGCTCGGTGCCGCGCGACGAGTGGCACGCGCGGAAGGTCCGCGACGTGATGCTGCCGCGCGATCAGGTCACCGTGCTCGACGCCGATCGCGAAGCCGGCGACGCGGTGCACGAGCTGGCCGGCACCGGTGTCGACCGCGCGCTCGTCGTCGAGGACGACCATCTCGTGGGCTTGGTGGCGCCGGCCGACCTGCGCCGCGCAGCACGGCTGGCGGACACCGACCAGCAGGCCGGCTGAGCGACCGACCAAACTCTCGCCGCGGCCAGCGCGTCTGGGAACCATCGGACTCCGCGCCGCGGTCAAACGCGAAGAGCAGTCGGGGCGGACGCGATCACCCACGCGAGAGACAGCGTGCGTTGCGACAGCAGCTTGCGGGCGCGCTGACGCGCCCCCGCAAG
>JAHWJM010000038.1 GCA_019348435.1 Actinomycetota bacterium | reverse complement strand
GAACGGCTCGCTCAAGGAGATCCTCACCGGTCCCGCGCACGAGAACGACGGCACGTTCAACCTCATGGGCGGCCTGCGCACGTCGATGGCCACGTGCGGCTACAGGGACATCGCGGAGTTCAACCGCGCTGAGCTCATGATCGCGCCGGCGCTGCAGACCGAGGGCAAGCAGCTGCAGACCGCGCAGGGCATCGGCATGGGCGCCCGCGGTCCGGCGGCGGCCGCGCTGCCGCCGACCGAACCGCACAGCAACGGGGTCCATCAGGAGCCGGCCCTCGCCGACGTATGACTGCGCGCCATTGCTCGGCCGAGGCCGGCGTGAACCACGATCGCACCCGCTCGCGATGACCGACGGCGTCGTCACCTCGGCGACGGCGGCCGCCGAGCTCGTCGAGGAGGACGTCCGGGAGATCACGGCGCCGCGCGCCGTCGACGAGGTCGTCGTGCTCGACTACGGCGGCCAGTACTCGCAGCTCATCGCGCGCCGCGTCCGCGAGCTCGGCGTCTTCAGCGAGCTGCTGCCCCATCACGTCGGCGCCGCGGAGGTCCGCCGGCGCAAGCCCAAGGGGCTGATCCTCTCCGGCGGCCCGGCTTCGGTGTACGCGCCGGGCGCGCCGCGGCTGGACCGCGAGCTGCTCGAGCTCGGCATCCCGGTCCTCGGCATCTGTTATGGCATGCAGCTCATCGCGCTCGATCAGGGTGGCGCCGTCGAGGGCGCCGAGGTCGGCGAGTTCGGCCGCTCCGATCTGACGGTGCGCCAGCCCGGCCGGCTCTTTGCGGGGCTTCCGGCCGAACAGACGTGCTGGATGTCGCACCGCGACACGGTGTTCGCCCCGCCGCCGGGCTTCACGGCGCTGGCCTCGTCGACGGGTTCACCGGTCGCGGCGCTCGAGTCGATCGAGCGTGGCATCTACGGCATCCAGTTTCACCCCGAGGTTGTTCACACGCCCTACGGCCAGACGATCCTCGAGCGCTTCCTGGACGAGATCTGCGAGGCCGATCGCACGTGGTCGCCGGAGAGCATCGTCGCCGAGCAGATCGCGCGCATCCGCGCCCAGGTCGGCGATGGCAAGGTCATCTGCGGCCTGAGCGGCGGCGTCGACTCGAGCGTCGCGGCGCTGCTCGTGCACCGCGCGATCGGCGACCAGCTGACGTGCGTGTTCGTCGATCACGGGCTCATGCGAAAGAACGAGGGCGAGCAGGTCATCCGCGCCTTCCGTGACTACTTCAAGGTGCCGCTCGTCGCCGTCGACGCCGAGGCGCGTTTCCTCGAGCGCCTGAAGGGCGTCAGCGATCCGGAGACGAAGCGCAAGGCGATCGGCGCCGAGTTCATCCGCGTCTTCGAGGAGGAGGCGGCGAAGCTCGGCGACGCGAAGCTCCTCGTCCAGGGCACGCTGTACTCCGACGTCATCGAGTCCGGTGGCGGCACCGGTGCGGCGACGATCAAGTCCCACCACAACGTCGGCGGCCTGCCCGAGGACCTGCAGTTCGAGCTCGTCGAGCCGCTGCGCGCGCTGTTCAAGGACGAGGTGCGCGCGGTCGGCGCGGAGCTCGGCCTGCCCGAGCGGCTCGTCTGGCGCCAGCCGTTTCCCGGCCCCGGGCTGGCGATCCGCATCGTCGGCGGCGAGGCCACGCGTGAGCGCCTCGACCTGCTGCGCGAGTGCGACTACATCCTGCAGGACGAGATCCGCCAGGCCGGCCTGTATCGCGACCTGTGGCAGTCCTTCTGCGTGCTGCCCGACATCCGCACGGTGGGCGTGCAGGGCGACGAGCGCACGTACGGCAGCGTCGTCGTCATCCGCGCGGTCACCTCCGACGATGCGATGACCGCCGACTGGGCGCGCCTGCCCTACGACCTGCTCGAGCAGATCGCGTCGCGCATGATCAACGAGCTGCGCGACGTCAACCGCGTCGTGCTGGACATCACCTCCAAGCCGCCGGGCACGATCGAGTGGGAGTAGCGCTCCGCGAGTGAGCGAGAGCGGCTTTGCGCAGATCCGCAATGCCCGCCTCGCGTGGTGGGCGCACGGCGACGGCGCGGGCGACCCGCTCGTGCTCGTCCACGCGGGCGTGGCCGACGCGCGGATGTGGGAGCCGATCGTGCCCGCACTCGCCGCGCACCACCGCGTCATCCGCTACGACATGCGCGGCTACGGCCGGTCGCTGTCGGGCCGCGGCGCGTTCTCGCCTGCGGGCGACCTCGCCGCCCTGCTCGACGCGCTCGCAGTGCAGCGCGCGCACGTCGTCGGCGCGTCGTTCGGCGGGCTCGTCGCGCTCGAGCTCGCGGCCACACGACCCGAGCGTGTGGCCTCGCTCGTGCTGCTGGCCGCCGCGCTGCCCGACATCGAGCCGTCGGCGCAGCTGCTGGCCTACGCCGAGGCCGAGCAGGCCGCCGTGGAGATCGGCCGCATCGAGGACGCCGTCGAGATCAACGTGCGCATGTGGGCGGCACGCAGCGCGCCCTCGGTGCAGGCGCTCGTCGCCGAGATGCAGCGCGACGCGTTCGAGCTGCAGCTGCGCGAGCGCGCCGAATCCGAGGAGCTCGATCCGCCGGTCTCGACGCGGCTGGGGGAGATCAAGGCTCCCGTCGCGGTGGCGTACGGCGATCGCGACGTGATGGACTTCGAGCAGATCGCCCGCCGCCTGCACGCCGAGCTCCCGGACGCGACGCTGGAGCAGATCGGCGCGGCGGATCACCTGCTCGCGCTCGACCAGCCCGAGGCGGTGGCGCAGCTCATCCTGCGCCACCTCGAGCGAGCAGCGGAAAGCTAGTTCGAGAGCGGCATCCACCAACAGGACGAGCGCCGCGGCGAGCAGCTCCGCGCGGCTCGTCCTGGCGCCGCCGTCTCGGCGAGATCGGGCGGCTGCAGCCGCGCCGTCAGGCTTCGGCGACGGCCGCGGGCGTGCGGTGGCGGCGCACGAGCAGCCACGTCAGCCAGAGGCCGAGGGCGAAGAGCGGCAGGCCCATGGCGGTCTTCACCACGCCGAGCGCGACGACGCTGTGCGTGAGGTACAGCGGCAGCTGGACGAGCAGGCGCAGCATGAACAGGCCCGCCCACAGCCATGTGGCGAGTACGAACGCGCGGGCGCGCTGCGGGTCGCGGCGCCACTCGCGTCCTTCGCCATCGAGGTTGGCGACGATGATCCCCACGAGCGGGCGCTTGACCGCGATCGAGATGAGAAACGCGGCGGCGTAGGCGGCGTTCGCCAGCAGCCCCGGCAGGAAGAAGTCCTCGGCGCGCCCGCTGCGGGTCGCGATGAACGCGGCGAAGCCCACGCCGATGAGCCCCGACAGCGCGTGGACGGGCGATTCGCGCTTGGCCAGGCGCACGATCGTGAGCACCAGCGCGAGGCCGACCGCGACGATCGCGGCAGTGTTCGTGTCCGAGCCCGAGGCCGTGTAGGCGACGACGAACGCGACGGCGGGAAGCGACGTCTCCGCGATCCCGAGCGGTCCGCCGACGGCCTCGCGGATGCTCGTCGGCGCAGCGGTCCGGGCGGTGTCGCGGTCGTCGTTCATTCCCTGATGATGTCGAAACGGATTTTGGGGCGCCGCCGGTCAGCGGTTGCGGCGCAGCGCGGCCGGCCCCAGCAGGACCGCTCCGATGAGCAGAAACGGGACGAGGTTGAGCACGTGCAGGACGATCGCGTAGGAAAGCGCGGCGGCGTGCGGGACGTCGAACGCCGTCAGGGCGATGATCGTCGCGGCCTCGAAGACGCCGAGCGCGGCCGGGCTCGAGGGCAGGACGAGCGAGAGGTTGATCGCCACCGTGGCGAGGATCGCGGCGGCGAACGGCAGGTCGAGGGCAAAGGCGTCCATCAGGATCCAGAAGGAGATCGCCAGCACGACCCACGAGGCGACCGTCAGCGCGAACCCGCGCACGGCGATGACCGGGCTGCGCAGGGCGACGAGCCCGCGCGTCGCGTTGATCGCGGCGAACTCGACCCGCGCGGCGAAGCCGGGGCGCCGGATGCGCCGCAGCGGGTGCAACAGCCAGTGCACGGCGCGGGCGTCGTAGCGCACGACGAGCACGATCAGCGCGGCGAGGACGATCGTGACGATCGCGCCGAGGATCGCCGCGTTGCGCAGCCAGGAGATCTCGGGCAGCCACGGGTAGGCGCACAGCAGGATGAGCAGCAGCGCGAGCATGTCGAAAACGCGCTCGACGACGACCGTCGCGATGATCTCCGCGCGCGAGGTGCGCGCCCGGCTGTACAGCGCGATCACCCGCGCGGCCTCCCCGGCACGCGCCGGCAAGATGTTGTTGAAGAAGTAGCCGACGAGCAGCGCGTACATGACGGCGCGCAGCGGCGGGCGCTGCTCGCGGTCGTAGAGCGCCCACCAGCGCACCCCGCGCAGGACGACGGCCGCCGCGAACACCGGCAGCGCGGGGATGAGCCAGACGAGGTTGCTGTCGCGCAGCGCGGCGGCCGCCTCGTCGATATCGACCCCGCGTACCGCGATGTACATGCAGACGGCGGTGATCGCCAGCCCGACGAGCGTGAGCAGCGGCCGCACGCCGCGGCGGGCGCTCACCGTCGGCGCAGCCGGACTGCGAACAGCACCCAGACGGCGGTCAGGCCGTCGCGCCAGGTGATGTTCTTGCCTTCCTCGTACGTGCGCCCGTAGTAGGAGATCGGCATCTCGTAGATGCGCAGCTTGTGCCGGCAGACCTCGCCCGTGATCTCCGGCTCGATGCCGAAGTCGTCGCGTGTCAGGTGCAAGGACGCGAGCACCTCGGAGCGAAATGCCTTGTAGCCGGTCTCCATGTCGCTCAGCGTCGTGTTGAACAGCACCCCGGTCAGCAGCGACAGGAAGCGGTTGCCGATCAGGTGCCAGAACAGGTACGCGCGCTGCGGGGCGCCGCCGCTGAGGCGCGACCCGTACACGACGTCGGCGACGCCCTGCTGGATCGGTGCGATCAGCGCGATCACGTCCGACGGGTCGTACTCCATGTCTGCGTCCTGGATGACGGCGATCTCCTTCGAGACCCGCGTCGCGGCCAACCGCACTGCCGAGCCCTTGCCGCGATTGGCCTGCTGCAACAACTCCACGTGCGGGCGGTTCGCCGCGTAGGCCTCGACGATCGACGCCGTCGCATCCGTCGAGCCGTCGTCGACGACGACGATCTGCGCGTCGAGCCCCAGCGCGTCGATCCGCGCCAAGACCTCGCCGATCGTCGTCGCCTCGTTGTACGCCGGGATCAGAAAGGAGACGCCGATCGCGCCATTGAACCGGAACCGGCGGCCGCGACAGCGCTTGGGTACATTCGCCCGCAATGGTTGCGGCGCGCGACAACCGCGGCGTCGCGACCCGGCTGGGCGGGACGGTGGCCGTGTTTCTCCTGCTCGTCGGCCAAGCGCAGGTGACCGTGCTCGACGGCAACTCGATGCTCGCCGTCGCGCAGTCGATCGTCCACGACGGCTCGCTCGCGGTGCCGCCGGAACTCGGCGTCCGTGGCGACGACGGCATGCACTACTCCAAGTACGGCCTGCTGCTGCCGCTGCTGTCGGTCCTGCCGGTGCTCCTCGCGCAGCCGATCGGCGCGCTGACCGGGCGCGTGGACCTCGTCGAGGCCGCCGCCGCCGCCTCGATCATGCCGCTTGTCGCCGGCGCCCTGGCGGCGGCGTTGTTTCTGCTCGGCCGCCGGCTCGGGGCGCCGCGGCCGGCTGCCGCGCTCGTCGGCGCGGGCATCGTGCTGGGGACCTACCTGCTGCCCTACGGCCGCGACTTCTTCACCGAGCCGCTCGTCGCGCTCGGGCTCGTGGTGACGGTCGAGCGCGCGCTGGCCGGACGCGAGCAGCAGGCGGCGCTGGCGCTCGCCGCCGCCGTGCTCGCGCGGCCGCAGTCGGCCGCCTTCGCGCCGCTGCTGCTCGGCTTCCTCGCGCTGCGCGGCGCCGGCCTCCGTGCGCTGGCGCGGACGATCCCGCCGCTCGCGGTGGCCGCGATCGTGACCGTCGCCTACAACGTCTTTCGCTTCGGCGATGCGCTCGAGTTCGGCTACCGGCCGCCGGTCGACCCCGGCTTCACGACGCCGCTGCTGGAGGGGAGCGCGGGGCTGCTGTTCGACGCCGAGAAGTCGCTCGTGCTGTTCGCGCCCGCGCTCGTCCTCGCGCCGTTTGCGTTCGTGACGCTGTGGCGCCGCGCGCGTCTCACCGCCGCGTTGCTGCTGGCGATGTTCGCGTTGACGTTCGTGCTGGCGGCGACGTGGCACTCGTGGCAGGGCGGGTGGAGCTGGGGCCCGCGGCTCGTCATCCCCGGCGTCGCGCTCGTGCTCGTCGCGCTCGGGCCCTGGATCGGCGCGCGCCGTCGCCGGATGCAGCTCGCCGGCGCGCTGTTCGCGCTCGGCTTCGTGCTGTCCTTCTCGGCCGTGCTCGCCCCGCCGGGAATGCAGCTCATCGATCGCGAGCCGGGAACGGTGGGGCCGCAGATCGTGCGCCAGTACCGCGAGCTGCCGCGGCTGACGAAGAACTCGATCGCCGCCGCCACCGACCGCTCGGCGCGCGACGGCGACTACCGCAACTACCTGGCGCTGTGGCAGGCGAACCTCGTCCGCCAGGTCGGCGCGGGCGCCGTGCTGCCCGCCCTGATCGTCACGCTGCTCGGGCTCGCTGTGCTGCTGCGGCTCGGCATCGAGCTGGTGGCGCGATTGCGCGTCGGCGCGTAGCGTTTGTTATGGAGCCTATGTCAAGAGCGATTTGTCGCTAAGGTTTCGCGCTTCGACCGACACGACATGGGAGACTGCACATGGCACGCCCGATCATCCTCGGCGTCGTCGGTGATTCAGCGACGGGGAAGACAACGCTCACGAAGGGGCTTGTCGAGATCCTGGGCAGTGAGAACGTCACCCACATCGGGATGGACGACTACCACTGCTATGACCGCACCGAGCGCGCGGAGCATGGCATCACGCCGCTCAATCCCGACTGCAACTACATGGACATCATCGATCAGCA
The DNA here is from genome assembly GCA_019348435.1 of Actinomycetota bacterium. Lineage (GTDB taxonomy): Bacteria > Actinomycetota > Thermoleophilia > Solirubrobacterales > Solirubrobacteraceae > CADCVQ01. The sequence goes on along the minus strand of JAHWJM010000038.1, from coordinate 4,641 downwards.
CCTCGGCCACCTGCGCCGCGGCGAGCCGATCCTCAAGCCCGTCTACAACCACGGGGACGGGACGTTCGGCCGGCCCGAGTACGTGCAGCCCCAGGGCTTCGCGCTCATCGAGGGGCTGCTCGGCTACCACACGCCGGAGCTGAGCGAGAACTTCGACGTGCGCGTCTACCTCGCACCGCCCGAGGACCTGCGCCGCGAGTGGAAGGTCAAGCGCGACACGAGCAAGCGCGGCTACACCGAGGAGCAGGTGCTCAAGGAGCTCGACGCGCGCGAGCCCGATTCGGAGGCGTTCATCCGCCCGCAGCGCTCGCGCGCGGACATCGTCGTGTCCTTCCAGCCGGGCGTCCAGGACGATCCCGACCACCTCGACGCGGTGCTGACGCTGCGCGACGGCCTGCCGCACCCCGACCTCTCGTCGTTGGACGAGGAGGGCGGGCGCGACGCGATCGAGGTCGAGCAGCGCGCGGGGGAGCGGCGCATCCGGATCCCGGGCGAGATCGATCGCGAGCGCGGCGCCGCGATCGAAGAGGCGATCTGGGAGCAGATGCACTTCGCGCGCCACCTGCACACCGAGGAGCTGGGGCTGTTTGCGGTCGGCACCGACGATGCCCACCGCTCCGAGTCGCTGGCGATCACCCAGGTCCTGATCCTCTACCACCTCGTGACGGCGAAGGCCACGGCCGCCATCGGTGGCGACGACGTCGCCAACGGACGCGACTCGAGCTCGTCGGGCGTGCCGTCGCCGGCGTAGCAGCCGGCCGGCGCCAGTCGTCGCGCTACACTGCTGACGCGCCGCGCGGACCGTTCGCGTGGCATTTTCACGTCATGAAGACCTACGTCGCCAACGCCAATGATCGCGAGCGCAACTGGCTCGTCGTCGACGCGACCGGGCAAACGCTCGGGCGTCTGGCGACCCAGATCGCCGACACGCTGCGCGGCAAGCGCAAGCCGACGTACACCCCGCACGTCGACACCGGCGACTTCGTCGTCGTCATCAACGCCGAGAAGATCGCCGTGACCGGCAACAAGCGCGCGGACAAGATGTACTACCGCCACTCCGGCTACCCCGGCGGGCTGAAGACGCGCACGCTCAACGACATGCTCGAGCGGCGTCCCGAAGAGGTCCTGCGCCTCGCGGTCAAGGGCATGCTGCCCCGCAACCGCCTCGCCCGCAAGCAGCTCACGAAGCTCAAGATCTACGCCGGCGCCGAGCATCCTCACCAGGCACAGAAACCGCAACCGATGGAGCTGCACTCGTGATCGACGAGAGCACCGAGCCGCCCGAGCCCGAAGAGGCCGCGGCGCCCACGTCGGAGGCCGACGCCTCCACTCCCGTCCCGGCTGACGAGCCCGCTGCCGACCCGGCTACGCCCGCGCCCGCGCTGGAGGAGGACATCGACGACGAGGACGACACGCCCGCCGCTCCGCGCGTCAAGCCCGCCATCCCGGGCGCGGATCTCGAGGTCGACATCGTGCTCGAGGGCTCCGATCCGCTCGCTCGCGAGGACGAGGAGGCCCTCGAGGCCGCCGCGGCCGCCGCCGACGAGGACCGCGCCGACGAGCAGCCCGTTGCGGCCGTGATCGACCTCGCCGCCGGTGCTCGCTACCGCGCGACGGGCAAGCGCAAGACCGCGGTCGCGCGCGTCATCCTGCGCCCCGGCAGCGGCGCGTACACCGTCAACGGCAAGACGCTCGACGACTACTTCCCGCGCCCCGCCCTGGGTCGCAACATCCGCCATCCGCTGGAGGCCGTCGGCTACGACGACCGCATGGACGTCGTGGTTCGCGTGCACGGCGGCGGCGTCAGCGCCCAGGCCGGCGCGCTGCGCCACGGCATCTCGCGCGCGCTGCTCGAGGCGGACCCGAACCTTCGCGGCGAGCTCAAGCGCCGCGGCTTCCTCACGCGCGATCCGCGCGTCAAGGAGCGCAAGAAGGCCGGGCTGAAGAAGGCGCGCAAGCGGCCGCAGTTCAGCAAGCGCTAGAGCCGCTCACCTGCTAACACGCGACGACCCCACGATGCGCAAGCTCTTTGGCACCGATGGTGTCCGGGGCGTGGCCGGTCAGGTGCTGACGGGCGAGCTGGCGCTCGCACTCGGCGCCGCCGCGGCTCGCGAGATCGGCGGGGAGCACCCGCGGGTGCTCGTCATCCGCGACACCCGCGAGTCCGGCGCGATGCTCGAGTCGGCGCTGGCCGCGGGTATCGCCTCGGCCGGCGGCGACGTGCTGCTCGGGGGTGTGCTGCCGACGCCGGCGGCGCCGCTGCTGCTCGGGCGCTACGGCTTCGACCTCGCTGCGGTGATCTCGGCGTCACACAACCCGTTCGCCGACAACGGCATCAAGTTCTTCGGGGCCGATCGCTTCAAGCTCTCCGACGCGACCGAGCTGGCGATCGAGCAGCGCCTCGGCGCGGCGAAGCCGGACTTGCCGTCGCGGATCGGCTCGATCAGCGCGTTGCACGGCACCGACGAGGACTACCTGCGCGCGCTGCAGGAGCGCTTCGGCGACCTCTCGCTGAAGGGCATCGACGTGCTGCTGGACTGCGCGAACGGATCGACGTACCGCTGCGCGCCGGAGATCTTCCGCCGGCTCGGGGCCACGGTGACGGTGCTCGCCGCCGAGCCCGACGGGCGGAACATCAACGACGGGTGCGGCTCGACGCACACGGGCCCGATCGTCGAGCAGATGCGCGCCGGCGGACACGACGCCGGATTCGCGTTCGACGGCGACGGCGACCGCATGCTGGCGGTCGACCGCGACGGCGCGATCGTCGACGGCGACGAGCTCATCGCGCTGGCGACGCTGCATCTGCGCGAGCGAGGCCGGCTGCCGGGCGGCGGCGTCGTGGTGACCGTGATGACGAACTTCGGCTTTCACACCGCGATGCGGGCGGCCGGCGTGGAGGTCGCGACGACCGCCATCGGCGACCGCTACGTGCTCGAGGAGCTGCGCGCCCGCGGCTGGGGCCTCGGCGGCGAGCAGTCCGGGCACATCATCGACATGGGCTTCGTGCCGTCCGGCGACGGGATCGCGTCGGCGCTGCTGACGCTCGAGGCGCTCGACGGGCGCGACCTCGCCGACCGCCACGCGATGGACAAGCTGCCCCAGAACCTGGTCAACGTCCGCGTCCGCGACCGCGACGCGGCGATCGCCGACCAGGTTCTCCGCGCCGCGGTGCAGCGCGAGGCGGCGGCGCTGGAGGGACGCGGGCGCGTCCTCGTGCGCCCGTCGGGGACCGAGCAGCTCGTCCGGGTGATGGTCGAGGCGCCGACCGAGGAGGAGACCGAGGCCGTCTGCGCGCGGCTCGTTGCGATCGTGCAAACCGGAAGCTGACGCGGGACCGCGAGCGGGACGCCGTGCGGCTTCTGGCGCGCCCGGTGCGATATCCGCACTCGGCGCGTCACGACGATAGGCGAATGTTCAGCGTGGGCGCGGCGGTGCGATGGTGTCGGCGCCGTCGGCCGCTGAGCCGTCCGCGGTGGGCGCGACGGGTGAGGTGGGGATGGCCGGTGCGCGAGGCGTCGTGGGTGTGGTCGTTGCGGCGCCGGGTGCAGGCTTCTGGGTCTGGGGGCGTTCGGTGGCGCGATCGCGCGGCGCAGATGTCGGTTGCCTGCCGGGGGCGGCGTTGCGCTTGGCGGTGGCGGCGGTTTTCGCTCGTTCGCGCGCGGCGACCGATGGTGGCGCTGCGGCGCGGCGTTGCAGCTCGGCTCTCGAGAGTCCGGACGCGGCAGCCTGCGCGCCACGATCGGCGCCCGCGCCGGCCGTCCTTCTTGCTGTTGTGGCGCGGACGAACTCGGCGTCGGCTTCACGCGTGGGGGCATAGGTGCGTGACAGCCGGGGCGCAGTCGCGACAGCAGCGGCCGTCGGCGGGGCGGTAGCCGCGCCCACCGGTGGGGGTGCGTCGAGCGCCGGCAGCGTGATCGCGGCGCCGCCGGCGGCCGTGCTTGCGATGACGGCCACGGTGGCGACCTTCGTGCCGAGCGATGCGCCGCCGACGCCCAGAGCGGCGAGCAGTCCGCCGCCGCCGTGTCCGCCGCCCGCGCCGAGCAGGCCGTGCAGGATCGATGCCGCCATCGCGAGCGGCAGGGGCGGGGCAAGCGCGGCGAGCTGGGCTGGGCGCCGGTGCAGGGCGTGCTCGAAGTCGCGACAGCCCGCGCAGGCGCGCAGGTGCCCGCGCAGCTTCATTGCGCGCAGCGTCCGGCGGTCTCCGTCAGAAAGCGTGCGGCGCACGAGGTCACAGTCCATCGCGCGGCCCTCCTCCAATGCCTGCAGGACGCAGCGCGCTTCGTAGACGCTCTGCTTCGCCGCGCTCGCAGTGACCTGCAACGCTCCGGCCACATCGCTGAATTCCAATCCGCCGAGCTCGCGCATCAGCAGCGAGGCGCGCTGCTTTTCGGTCAGCTCGCTCAGATCGGCGGTCAGGTCGCGCAGCCGTTCGCGTGACTCCGCGAGGTTCTCCGTCCGCGGGTCGCCGACATGCGCGGCGGCGTCCAGGTCGCTGTCCGGACGCCGGGCGCGCAGCAGCGAGATCGACTCGTTGTGCGCAATCCGGTACAGCCACGCCTTCAGCGCGATCTGCCGTGTCTCGCCGGGCAGCGCGCGCAGCGCCTTGAGCATCGTGTTCTGCAGCGCGTCCGCGGCGTC
>JAHWJM010000389.1 GCA_019348435.1 Actinomycetota bacterium | reverse complement strand
CCCGCGTCGCGCGCCTCCTTGATGCGCGTGAGCAAGAAGACGCCGTAGTCGGTGCTCAGCCCGAACACGATCGCGAGCAGCACGAGCGGCTGCGTGATCTCCAGCGCGCCTTGGCTCGTGTAGTCGAGCAGTCCCTCCAGCCGGCCGTCCTGGAAGATGAGCACGAGCAACCCGAACGCGGCGCTGATGCCGAGCACGTTCATCAGCAGCGCCTTGAAGGGCAGCACGACCGAGCCCGTCATCGCGAAGAGGATCAGCAGCGTCGTGATCGCCAGCACGGCGATCGCGAGCGGCAGGCGGTCGGCCAGCCCGGCGCGCTGGTCTACGAAGCGCGCCGACTCGCCCGCCACGCGCACGGACTCGATCCCGGCCACCCGCGGACCGGCGCGCACGTCGCGCACGAGATCAAGTGCGCGGTCGCCGAGCGCTCCTCCCTCGGGCGCGACGGTGACAAGCCAGGTGCCGCCGCCGACGTAGCGCGGCGGCTGCACCGCGGCCACGCCGTCGAGCCCCTGCAGGCGCCGCGCGTAGGCGCGCAGCTGCACCGCGCTGCCGGCCGGCGCGTCGACGGCGACGTGCAGCGGCGACGCGCGGCCCGGCGGGAACTCCGTGCGCAGGGCCGTATCGACCTGCTTGGCCACGGTGCTGTCGGGCAGCACGCTGGCGTCGACGCCCGTGAACTGGATCCGGGTGAAGGGGATTCCCGCCGCGATCAGGACGGCGGAGGTGGTGACGGCGATGATCAGCGGCCGGCGCATGACCCCGTGCGACAGCCGATACCAGAAGCCCCGGCGCGTGGCGACGCCGCGATGGCGCCAGCGTCGAGGCGCGAGGGCGTTGACGCGCGGGCCCAGCACCATGAGGGCGGCCGGCAGGGCGATCAGCGAGATGAGGCCCGCGCTCAGCGCGGTGAGCGAGCCGCTGATCGCCATGGAGTACAGGAAGCGCTGCGGGAAGACCAGCAGCGACAACATGGCGGCGGCGACCGTCAGCGAGCTGAACACGACGGTCCGGCCGGCGGTGCGCAGGGTCCGCGTCAGCGCCTCGCGGCCCGGTCCGTGACGCTCCATCTCCTCGCGGTAGCGCGAGAGCACGAACAGCGAGTAGTCGATCGCGAGGCCGAGCCCGAGGCCGATCGCGAGGTTCAGCGCGAAGATCGACAGCGGCGTGGCCTCGTTGAAGAGCCGCAGTCCGAGGAACGTCGTCATGATCGTCAGCAGGCCGACGAACAGCGGCAGCAGCGCGGCGATCGCTCCCCGAAAGACGACGAGCGTGAGCAGGAAGAGCAGGGGGAAGGCGAGCATCTCCGCCTTGGCGAGATCCTCGGAGACCTGGTCGCCGACGACGGGCCCGGCGACCGCGCCGCCGCCGACGAGCACTCCCGGCATGCCGTCGAGGGCCCGCTCGATCCGCGCTCCGGCCGCCTCGCCGTCGGCGCCTGAGCGCAGGTAGGCGGCAACGAAGCTCGAGCGACCGTCGCGCGAGACGAACGGGCTCGACCGCCGCGGGTCGCTCAGCGCCGAGCTCGTCTGTGCGACGTCCGGGTCGGCGTCGATGCGGGCGACGACCCGGCGCAGCTTCGCCTGGCCCGAAACGCCGCGGATCCCGTCCTCGTGGCGCACGACCACGACCACCCCGGGGCCGAGGCCGCGGCCGATCGCGCGCCGCAGCTCCACGGCGGTGACGTTGCTCTGCGCCGCAGGATCGATGAAGTCCAGGTCGGGATCGACGGTCAGCTTGCCGGTCACCGGCGCCCCGAACGCCACGGCGACCGCGAGCAGCGCGATCGTCGCGACGAGGACGCGACGCGGCTGCACGGTGACGAGGCGGGCGATCGCGGGGAGCATCGACGGCCGCCACTGTAAGTGATCACTCACTCACGAGTCAAGCGCGGCGGCGCGCGGTCTTCAGGTGCTGTGGGCGATGCCAGCCTGCGCGACGCCCGTCTGCAGCGCGTCGAGGCCGAACGCATCGACCGGGCCCAGCGCGCCGCTGCCGCGCAGGCCGCCGCTCGCGATGGTCATCGCGCCCCATGCCAGGACGGCACCGGTGAAGTCGTAGGGGTTCTCGCCGTCCAGCCGCACGCTCGCCAGCGGCGTGCCGGCGGCGTCGGAGGCGACGGCGACGACCTGCGAGCGCGTCCGCGCGCGTGTCGCCGCGTCGGGTCCGCCGGTCGATCCCTTCACGAGGCGGCCGGCCGCGGCGCCGATCGCGCCGCGGACGCCGGGCAGCTTCGTCGCCACTGCCGTGGCGGCGGAGAGCGCCTGCAGCGGGCGCGAGGCGGCGCCGAACCAGCCCAGCCAGACGCGCACGTCGCGCAGGCCCGCGTGGACGCGCGGCAGGCCGAACTGCTCGGTGGCGCCGATGGACACCGCTGGTCGGCCGTCGAAGGTGTGCACGCTGTGCGCCATGCGCTGGGTCACGAGCCGCCCTCCGGCGAATGCATAGCCGGGCTCGGCGAGCATCCCGACCGCCGATGCCCGCGTCCCGCCGCTGGGCTTCGCGGCGGCGCCGCCGACGAAGTAGCCGACATCGACGCTGACCGCCCGCTCGCCGGCCTCGCGCAGCGCGAGCGCGCCGGCGAGGTTGCCCGGCACGTAGTCGTAGCCGAATGCGGTCAGGAGCCCGACGCCGGCCGCCTCGGCGATCGCGCCGTGGCGCTCGAACACCCTGCGGATGAACGGCGGCTCACCGGTGGAGTCGAGGTAGTGCACACCGGCATCGATCGCTGCGCGCACGGCGGGCTCGCCCCAGCGCACGAACGGCCCGACCGTCGAGACGAGCACGTCGCCGGGCTCGACGAGCGCACGCACCGTCGCCGGTCGCCTGACGTCGGCCAGCGCGAACGGCAGGCCGCCCAGCTCCGCGGCCAGCGCCTCGACGCGGGCCTGGGAGCGCCCCGCCAGCACCGGCGCGGCGCCGCGCGCGACCAGCGCCCGGGCGACGAGCTGCCCCGTATATCCG
>JAHWJM010000388.1 GCA_019348435.1 Actinomycetota bacterium | reverse complement strand
GCCGCTTCCCCCGTCGCCGCTGGACGACAAGCGTCAGATGTCCGCCGCCGCGTTTCTCGGAGAGAGCGGATATCCACACGGTGTACCGCCGCGCGCAGGAAGCCTCGCGGCAGCGTCAGATCTTCCAGGGATTTCGGCCCATCGAGCAACGTCGGCCAAGCGGTCAGCGGACGTAGAGTTCGCAATTGCGGACTTTGTCGCCAGGTCAGTGGCTGAACCCCCCTCAGTCTGGGTGCCGCTCCCCACGCGCGCGCGTGTCGGTCTTTACGCCGCCGCTCCCTGTGCCACGGCGGCCGCCGCCCAGCGCGGGAGCGGCTTCTTTCCCCATCGCGCCCGGTCTGCGTAGTCCATCAGCGCACCGAAGTACTGCTGCAGTGGCGGCGGACGGAACCCGAGCTCGCGGCCGCGCTGCGCATCGAACGTCAGGCGTGCCCGGAAGTACGGGCCGAACTCGCCGGCAAGTTCCTCGGACTGAGGGTCCTCGCCGAGGGCCACGAAGCGCGGGGGCTCGCGGTCGAACGCGGCGGCGGCCATGGTGGCGAGGTCGATGTTCTTGACCGCGTCGTCGCCGGCTACGGCGTGGATGGTGCCGTGCTGGACGGGCCCGGCCAGCAACGTGTAGAGGGCGTCGGCGACGGTGTCGACGCAGATGATGTCCACGTGCCCCTCGGGGTCGGCCGGCACCGTCGGCAGCAGGTTGCGGGCGAAGGCCATCAGCGGGAAGTAGATGACATTGAAGGCCGGCGTCCAGCCGGTGACGCTGTCGCCGACGACGATGCTGGGCCGCAGGATCGCGGCGGGCGCATCGCAGCGGTTGACGAGCGTTTCAGCCTCGAGCTTCGTCTGCTCATACGTGTTGCGAAAGCTCTGGCCGACATAGCCCTCGGACTCGCGGACCCGTCCCTCGCGCTCGCCCGCGACATACGCCGTCGAGACGTGCACGACCCGCTCGAGCGCGCCGCAGGCATATGCCTCCGACGCCAGCTCCATCACCGCGTGCGTCCCGGTGACGTTGATGCGGCGCGCCTCCTCGAGCGGTTGCGTGAAGCTGATCGATGCGGCGCAGTGCGCCACCGCGGACATCTCGCTCGTCAATCGGTCGCGCGTCGCGGCGGCAAGCCCGAGGCCGCGACGTTCGAGGTCGCCGGCGACGGCGCGCACGCGCCCACGCACCGCCGTGACGTCATCGGGCGCGAACAACGTGTCGAGCACGCCGCTCATGCGCTTCTCGGCCTCCGCGTCGTCGGCGGCGCGAACGATCGTCACGACGTCGCGATCGCTGCGCTCGAGCAGGCGCACGAGCACCTCCATGCCGAGAAACCCGGTCGCGCCGGTCAGCAGCACCGGCCCATCAGGCGTCACCGCGTTCACGCCGTCTCGAGACAGAGCGTCACGTTGTGGCCGCCGAAGCCGAAGCTGTTGGACAGCGCGACGGCGCGCTCGTCACTGGCAGTCTGCATCGGCTGCGCCGTGAGCGGCACGTAGTCGAGATCCATGCCGTCCTCGGGCACCTCGTAGCCGAGCGTCGGCGGGGAGACGCGATCGCGCAGGGCGAGGATGGTCGCGACGGCCTCGACGGCGCCGGCAGCGCCGAGCAGGTGGCCGATCGCGGACTTGGTCGACGAGACCGGGACCTTGTGCGCGTACTCGCCGAGCGCGGTCTTCAGGGCCGCTGTCTCGGCGCGGTCGTTGAGCTGCGTCGAGGTGCCGTGGGCGTTGACGTAGTCGATGTCGGCCGCGGTCAGGCCGGCGTCCTCCATCGCGAGCATGATCGCGCGGGCACCGCCGTTGCCGTCGGCCTCGGGGGCGGTGATGTGGTTGGCGTCACCCGTCGCGCCGTAGCCGCGCACGGTGGCCAGGATGTTGGCACCGCGTGCGCGCGCGGACTCGCCGTCCTCGAGTACGAGCACAGCCGCGCCTTCGCCCATGACGAAGCCGTCGCGGCGCTCGTCGAACGGACGCGAGATGCCCGTCGGGGACACCGCGCTCATCGAGGCGAACGACGCACGCGAGAGCGGCGTCAGCGCGGCCTCCGAGCCGCCGGTGACGACGGCCTGGGCATCGCCGGACTGAATCGCGCGCATCGCGGTGCCGATCGCGTGCCCGCCGGCCGCGCACGCCGACACGACGCTGAAGATCGGCCCCTTGAGGCCGTGGCGCAGCGAAAGCGCGGCAGAGCCGGCGTTGCTCATCATGAGCGGGATCGCCAGCGGCGAGACGTTCTGGGCACCGTCGTCGCGCAGCGTGTCGTGGTTGTCCTCCAGCGTGCCGATGCCGCCGATGCCCGTGCCGAGCACGCAACCGATGCGAAACGGATCGTAGGGCAGCTCGTCGGCCCAGCCCGCTTCACGCATCGCCTCGTCGGAGGCGACGACGGCGAACTGCGTGAAGCGGTCCGCGCGGCGTGCCTCCTTCATCGAGAGGTGGTCGGACGGGTCGAAGTCCGAGCAGGGCGCCTCCCCGTCACGAAAGGCGCTCGCACCGGCCGTCCAACGGTCGTTCAGCGTGCGGGCGCCAACGCCGAGCGGAGTCACGGCGCCGATGCCGGTGACGACGACGTCGGGCAGTTCGCGCCGCCGCATTACGCCGCCTTCTTCTTCTCGGTGATGTAGTCGATCGCCTCGCCGACGGTCTTGATGTTCTTCATGTCGTCGCCTTCCATCTTCACGCCGTGCTCGTCCTCGACGACCTGAGCGAGCTCCGTGAGATCGAGCGAGTCGACGTCGATCGACTCCCACGTCGCGTCGCGCGTGACGTCTTCCTCTTTGGCGCCGAAGGTCTTCAGCGATTCGATGACGGTGGTTTCGATGGCACTGGGGGTGGTGGTGGTGCTCACTTGGGTTGCTCCTTTTGCGTGGGTAAGGGAAATTGCGCGACGCGCCGTCAGGCGCTCATGCCGCCGTCGACGAACAGCGTCGTGGCGGTCACGTAGCTGGCGGCGTCGGAGGCGAGGAAGCGCACGGCGGCGGCGA
>JAHWJM010000387.1 GCA_019348435.1 Actinomycetota bacterium | reverse complement strand
CTGACCGTTGACTTCGACCGGCATCTGCCGATCCGCCCCGGCGACCACGTCCTGGACATGGGGTGCGGCGGCGGGCGCCACGCCTTCGAGGCGTACCGGCGGGGCGCGCAGGTCGTCGCGCTGGATCGCAATGCGGAGGACCTCGCGCAGGTCGCCGAGATGTGCGCGGCCATGGCCGAGGAAGGCCACGCTCCCGCCGGCGCGTCGGCGCGCGTCGTCGAGGGCGACGCGCTGTGCCTGCCGGTCGGCGACGCCACGTTCGACGTCGTGATCGCCGCGGAGATCCTGGAGCACATCCCGGACGACGTCGCCGCGCTGCGCGCCTTCGCCGGGCTGCTGCGCCCCGGCGGCGCCGTCGTGCTGGTGGTGCCGGCCTTCCCCAGCGCGATGAGCGCGTTCGACCTCGCGATCGGGCACCAGCGGCGCTACCGCCGCAGGACGCTGCGCGGCGCCGCCGAGGCGGCGCCGGGTCAGCGCTGCAGTGCTGCGCTCCGTCATCTACCTGACGGTACGCACTTCCTCCCGGCGACGCATCAGCAGGCCGCCCGCCAGGACGAGCAGACCGGCCATCGCGATGCCGATGATGTCGGCGCCGGTGAACGGCAGCGCACCGCTGTCGACCGCGGCAGGACCGCCGCCGCCGCCGGCGGCGGGCTCGGAATCGTCATCCCTCTCTTCTGCCTCGTCCTCGCCGGCCGTTCCGCCCTCGTCGCGCGGGGCGGGGTTGGTCTCGTCGTCGTCGTTCGGGTCGTAGGACGCCGGGTTGTTCGGGTCACCATCGGTGTGGCAGCCCGGATCGGCGGCGTCGATGAGCCCATCGCCGTCGTTGTCGATGCCGTCGCTGCACTGCGCCGCGGCCTCGGGGGCGACGGTCAGCGATTCGGACGCCGCCGTCGTCTCCTTCAGCAGCGAGTTCGTGCCGACCTGCAGCGCGAAGACCGAAAGCGCCTCACGCACGGCTGCGGCGCCCGCGATCTCCTCCGCATTGCAGATGATCGGCAGCAGGCCCGGCAGGCCGGCCTGCGTGTCCGGCGTGCCGTTCGCGCAACCGGCGGCCGGCAGCGGGACGCCGGTTCCGCCGAGGCCGATGACCGAGGAGGTGTTCTGGACCTGCACGGTGCCGTCGCGGCAGGACTTCGACGTGCTGGTCGAGCGAGCGACCTCCGCGACCGTGCCGCCGCTGGTGCTGACGGTGGCCGCGTTGGCCGCGCCGCCCGCCGACTGGCACTGCGTATCCTGCGCGATCGCGCCCTGGCTGTCGGCCGCGCCGATGCCGAGGCCGAGCAGCGATGCCCGTGCGAGAGCGAAGTCGTTGGTCGAACCGTTCTCGGTGGTCACGGAGTTGGCCGTGAGCGCGCTGAGGCAGACCTGCTGGTTCGTATTCGTGCACAGCGGATCGAGCACGCTCTCCTGCAGAGGCTGCAGCGGACCGCTCTTGGACTCGCCCGGCGCGGTGTCGACCGGGATGACGTCGTTGCCGAAGAGACCGAGCACGGTGATGTGGCCGTGGTACGTGCCGTCGGCGTTCTTCTCACCGCGTGCACGTCCGACGACGACCTCCTCACCGGAGTCCCCGCCATCGGGGTCGGCCGCGAGCGGACGCTCGGCGCTGGGGTCGACGTCGACGACGCCGACGGTGCCCTGGCCGTGCGGGTTGTCGCCGTGCAGCGGCGGCTGCGTCGGCGGGTCGGTTGCGGTGGCGCGCTGCTTGCCGGTCGTCGCCTGCTTGGTCTTGTTGACGACCTTGCCGGTCGCGTCGCCCGTCTTCCCGACGGTGCTCTCAAGCCCGGCCTGCAGCTGCTGCGCCGTCCTTTCCAGGGCTTCTCGCGCCTCGCGCAGCTCATCGCTGCTGCCAAGCGCTCCGCCCGGCAAAGCAACGATCACAAGGCTGCCCATCAATAGCGCGAACGCACCCAGCGTCTTGCGGGTCATACGGTCCCTCCCACTCGTGTTGCATCCGCGCCCACCGATCCCTGTCGCGGATACTGAATCCGAACCTCGACCGTACCCTGGTGGAGGTCCCGCCAAAACCTATACAAAACCTAAAGCATGCGGCGGTCAGTTGCTTGCAGGCGCTGCGCCCATCGCCCGTACGTAGGCGCCAGCGAGTGAGTCGGCGGCATAAAAGCTGCGCAGACCTGCCGCCGAATCGCGCGCGATGAGTTGCCCGTCGCGGATGAGCGCGATCTCCTCGCAGAGCTCGTCGGCCTCCTCGAGGTAGTGCGTCGTCAGCAGGATCGTCGTGCCCTGGTCGTGCAGCCGGCGGATGTAGCGCCACAGCTCCAGGCGCAGCTCGAAGTCCACGCCGGCCGTCGGCTCGTCGAGGATCACCAGGCGCGGCTCGTGCATCAGCGCGCGCGCCAGCAGCAGGCGCCGGCGCATCCCGCCCGACAGCCTCGGCGCGCGCACGTCGGCCTTCGAGCGCAGGTCGAAGACGTCCATCATCTCGCCCGCGCGGCGGCGCGCCTCGGCCCGTTTCATCCCGAAGTAGCCGCCGTGGTAGAGCAGCGTCTCCTCGACGTCGAGGAAGCGGTCGAGGTTGACGTCCTGCTCGGCGAGGCCGATCATCCGCCGGGCGGCGAGCGTGTCGTGCGGCTCGCCGAAGATGTCGATCTCGCCGCTCGTGACGCGGATGAGGTTGCAGACGGCGCTGATGATCGTCGTCTTGCCGGCGCCGTTGGGCCCGAGCAGGCCGAAGAAGCTGCCGGCCTCGATCTCCAGATCGAAGTCCTGCACGGCGAGCAGGCCGCCGACTTCGTCCCCACCCGCCGCCGGCTGACCTCGCCGCAGCGGCCAGCGCAGCCCGCCGCGGTCGGCGTCGTAGCGCTTCGTCAGGCCGCGGATGCTCAGCGCGTTGGTCACGCACCCCAGGCTAGCCGGGGCAGGCGGAGCCCTCCTGGCGCTCCCGCGTCCCTGCGGGGGCGACCACTAGGATGCCCGGATGCCTCTCGTCCCCTCAGTCGTTCAGCGCAGCGCGCGCGGCG
>JAHWJM010000386.1 GCA_019348435.1 Actinomycetota bacterium | reverse complement strand
ATCTCCCTGATGGACGAAGCCTTCACCACCGTGGCCAACCTCGACGAAGCCGCCGCCGAGACCTTCGTCAAAAAGCACGCCGACGAGGAGAGACACGAGGGGGCCTACGAGCGCCGCTCGACGACGCGCATCTTCGGCTCGAAACCCGGCGCCTACGGGGCCGGCCTCTTGCCGCTCATGGACGCGCGCAACTGGCGCACGGACGAGGACCTCGCGGAGGTCTACGCCGACGGGCGCGAGTGGCTCGGCGACGCGGACTGGTTCGACGCCCACACGCACATGGGGTCCAACGACCCCGACGGGGTCACGGCGACCCCGGAGGAGATCCTCGCGGGGCTCGACGACGCGGGCCACCGCCGCGCGCTGATCTTCCCGATGCACGAGCCTGGGGGGTACCCCGCGGCCAACGACGCGGTGCTCGCGGCGGCGGCCGGATCAAGCGGTCGGCTGACCGCCCTGTGCCGGGTGCAGCCGCGCGCCGGCGGCGCGGTGCGCGAGGCCGAGCGCTGCCTTCAGGCCGGCGCGCGCGGCATCAAGCTGCACCCGCGCGCCGAGCGGTTCTCGCTCTCGGCTCCTCCCGTCCGCCAGCTCGTCGCGCTGGCCCACGAGCGGCGCGCGCCGGTGCTGATCCACGCCGGCCGCGGGATCCCGGCGCTCGGCCGCGACACCGTTCGCCTGGCCGACGCCTTTCCCGGCGCGCGGCTGATCCTCGCCCACGCCGCGATCAGCGACCTCGCGTGGCTTCACCGCCTGCTCCCCGACCACCCCAACGTCTTCGTCGACACCTCGTGGTGGAACCCGACCGACCTGCTCGCCGTCTTCTGCCTCGTGCCGCCGGGCCAGGTTCTGTGGGCCAGCGACTCGCCGTACGGGCGGCCGCTGCCGAGCGCCCTGCAGACGTTGCGCTGCGCGCTCGAGACCGGCCTCGAGCACGACCAGATCGCGAGCGTCTTCGGCGGCCAGGTGCAGCGGCTGCTGACCGGGCAGGATGCGCTCGACCTCGGGCCCGCACCCGGGCCGAGCCCGCCCGTCGACCTGTTGCTCGAGCGCGTCGGCGCCCACATCACCGCCGCGATGGGCCGCGCGTTCGCCGGCGGGGATCCCGCCGAGTCCACCGGCCTCGCGCGACTCGCGGCCGGCGTCGGCGACGCCCACCCGCAGGCGGATGTCTTCGCCGCGATCCTCTGGCTGCTCGACCTCTTCGAGGAGCACCTCGCACCGCCGGCGCCCGGCCGCGCGTTTCCCGAGGCGGCGCGCTTCATGGTGGCCGCGCTGATCCTCGCCCGCACGCCGCGCGCCGTGCTTCCGCCGCAGATCGCCGCGCGCGACGCCGACGCCGACGCCACCCACGCGCACGCCGCGCGCGGCGAGACGGCGAGCTGAGCGGGCGACGCTACGCGCGCGCCCAGCGCTCCGTCTCGCCCTCCTGCGCGGCCACCACGGCGCCCGTCACCGCGAGATGGCGCAGGTAGCACAGGGTCTCGGGCAGCCACCACCCGGCGGTCAGCTGCGTGAGCGCCTCGCCATAGAGCAGCGGCACGATCTCGTAGGCGGTGATCGGGCCGTGGTCGGCGACGGCGGCACGCACGCCCTGCAGCCGCTGCGCGACGAGCGCGCGGTTGGCGTCGATGTGCGCGCGCACGTCGGTGAACGTGCGGCCGTGGCCCGACAGGCACAGGCGCGCGTCGAGTGCCTCGATCGCGTCCAGCGAGGACAGGAACTCGCCGACCGGATCCGGCGTCCAGCCGTAGTCGAAGTACAGCGAGACGCGGCCGAGGAGGTGGTCGCCCGAGATGAGCAGGCGGTGGTCGGGCTCGTGCAGGCACACGTGCGAGGGCGCGTGCCCCGGCGTCTCGACAACCGTCCACCGGCCGAGGTCGCTCGCCACGACAACGCCCGAGATCAGCTCGCGGTCGGGCTCGACGAGCCGGGCGATCCCGCTGCCGCGCTCGCGCACCGACTGCGACCACTCGCGCAGCGGCTGCACGGGAACGCCGCTCTGGCGCGCGACCTCGAGGCGGCGCGCGAGCAGCTCGTCAGGATCGTCGATCCCGGCGCGCATGTGCTCGTGGGCGGGGTGCATCCACAGCTCGCAGCCGCTCGCATCCACGACGCTCGCCGCCTGGCCGTAGTGATCGGCGTGCGCGTGGGTGCAGACGAGCAGCCGCACGTCGGCGAGCGGTTGCGGATCGCCGACCACCTGGAACGGCGCGAACGGGTGGCCGTCGATGCGCCGAACCGTCAGCTCAGCAGCGTTAGCATGGGGGTCCGACCCGTCGCCCTCGACGATCCCGAAGGCGGCGGCTTCGCCCGTGGAGTACCTCGCGATGCGCACCGGTGGAGGCTACCCGTCATGCGGCGAAGGCTCGTACCCGCGCCGCAGCAGCCCGTAGGTGACGGCGTCCTCGAGAGCCATCCAGGATGCCTCGATGACGTTCTCGTGCACACCGACGGTGTCCCACTCGGTCCCCTGGTCGCCGGTCTGCACGAGCACCCGCGTGACGGCGTCGGTGCCGTGCTCTCCCTCGAGGATGCGGACCTTGTAGTCCTCCAGGTGCAGCGCCGCGAGCGCCGGCAGTCGCTGGCCGACAGCAGCCCGGAAAGCGTCGTCCAGCGCGTCGACCGGGCCGTTGCCCTCACCGGTGCCGATGAGACGCTCGCCGCCGATCCACAGCTTGACGGTCGCCTCCGCCACCACCATGCCGTCCTCGCGCCGTTCGACGATGCTGCGGAAGCTCTCGAGACGGAAGCGCTCCTTGCGCTGTCCGGTCTCGGTGCGCATGAGCAGTTCGAACGACGCGTCCGCCGCCTCGAACGTGTAGCCGACGTGCTCCAACTCCTTGACACGGTCGAGCACGCGCAGCGCGTCGTCGTCTGACAGGTTGACGCCGAACTCGGCGCCCTTGAGCACGACGGTCGCGCGCCCTGCGAGTTCGCTGACGAGAAGGCGGAGGTCGTTGCCGACCAGCGCCGGGTCGATGTGCTGGTA
>JAHWJM010000385.1 GCA_019348435.1 Actinomycetota bacterium | reverse complement strand
TCAGCGCGCCGGCCAAGCCCTCGTCGTAGACGTCCAGCAGCCACGGGCTGGCCGCGGCGACGGGAAGCGCGATGACCGCCAGCGCAGCGGCCCGCCGCAACCGGCCCGGCGCGACCAGGAAGGCGACGACGAGGCCCGCGCCGAGCGCGATGACGACGCCGCGCGACTCCGACAGGAACGCGAGCGCCAGGCACAGCGTTCCCAGAGCGGCGCCCAGGCCGGCGAAGCGCGGCGAGCGGCGCCACTCGGCGAGGCTCAGCAATGGGATGAGCGCGCAGGCGTACACCGCGCCCTGTGCATTGACGTAGCCCAGCGGGCCGTTCAGGCGCCCGTTGCGAAACAGCTCGACACCGTCACCGGCGAGCATCAGCGCGAGCGTCCACACCCCGACGAGCACGGTCCCCGTGACGGCGCCGCCAAGCGCGAAGACGGCGCTGCGCGTGTCGCTGACGACGAGCACGAGCACCCCGAGCATCGCGGCGAGCACGATCATGCGGTTGCTCGCGACGAAGCCGAGCTCCGGCGACGACGTCCACAGCACCGAGACGAGCGACCATCCCGCCAGCGCGGTGAGCGCCGCCAGTGCGAGCTTGGCGGGCCCCGTCAGCCGCAGCGGATGGCCGATCACGAGCGCCAGCAGAAGCGCCAGCAGGACCAGCCCGGCGGGGGCCCACAGCGACGAGTCGTAGCCGCCGTCGTAGAACGGCGACAGCCCGAAGGCGAGCCCCAGCAGCCCTGCGGCGGCGAGCCGTTCCCATGCCGGGCGCGGACGGCGGCGCTCCGGTTCGACCTCGGCACGCTCGTCCGAGAAGCCGGCGTCGAGCACCTCGACCGCAAGCGCCGCGGCCAGGACGTACGCCGCCACGACGATGACGAGGACGACCGACCCGCCGCGATACGCGGCCAGCGCGAGCACCGCGAGCAGCGCCTGGGCGGCGCCGAGCGCGAGGGCCACGGCGCGAACCGTCGTCAGCCGCCGGCGCGTGCGATGCGTCAGGTGGTCGCGACCGCCGGTGAGGACCGACAGCCCGCGCCGCCGGCGCGAGATCACGACGAGGCACGTGTCGAGCAGCGGGATCCCGACGAGCAGCAGCGCCATCGCGAGCGCCTGCCACTCGCGCACGGCATCGGAGGCCCCGATCATGACGAGCGCGCCGACGATGAAGCCGATCGGCATGCTGCCGCCGTCGCCGAGGAAGATGCGCGGCGGCGACGAGAGGTTGTACGGCAGAAAGCCGATGCAGGCGCCGCAGAGCGCGGCCCCGCAGACGGCCAGCCACGTGTCGCCGAGCACCGCCCCCAGGATCGCGACGGCGCCCGCGACGACGCATGCCATCGTGCCCGCCGCGCCGTCCATGTTGTCGAAGAGGTTGAACGCGTTGACGACGCCGGCGATCCACAGCGCGGTCACGGCGAGGTCGATGCCCGCGCCGAAGCCGAGCTCCCAGCCGAGGCCGAACGCCCACAGCCCGGCGGCGACGAGGAACTCGATGCCGAGGCGCAGGAACGGCGACAGGTTGAGGCGGTCGTCGGCCGTGCCCACCGCCCACAGGACGAGCGCGCCGGCAACGACGGGCGCTGTGCGCTCCGGATGGCCGGCGACCAGCAGCGCCGCGAGCACGAAGGCGGCGACCACCGCCGAACCACCGAGGTACGGCGTCGGCTTGGCGTGGCCCTTGTAGCCGACGGGGCGGTCGAGGAAGTGCAGGCGCACTGCCGCGCGCATCGCGACCGGCGTGGCCAGGTACGCGACGGCCGTCGCCGTCAGCAGGCCGACGACGAGCTGGATCTCAAGTGCCACGCTGCTCCCAACGCATGCGCCCGCGTCCGGTTGCGCCCATCAGCGCGCGCCGCGGGTAGCCAACGGCGCACCAGTACGGCTCCCCGTCGTGGAAGCGGATGTCGCGCAACCCGGCCTGCTCCATCATCTCCCGGATCTGGCCGGCCGTGAAGCGTTGCTCCAGCCGGGTGCCGAAGCGGTCCAGGGCGTCCGTGCGCATGGTGTAGAGCGAGCGGCCGGCGTAATACGCGAGCGGGAACGACTGCGCGCGCAGGCCCATCCGGCGGGCGAGCGCCGCGGCCCGCGCGAGCGGGAGGTAGACCGCCACTGCGATCACGCTCGTGACCGCGAGCTTGGC
Organism: Actinomycetota bacterium; assembly: GCA_019348435.1. GTDB lineage: Bacteria > Actinomycetota > Thermoleophilia > Solirubrobacterales > Solirubrobacteraceae > CADCVQ01. Next base: position 853 of record JAHWJM010000385.1, on the reverse strand, counting down.
GCGGTGCGGCGCGCGCGACAGCCGCCGGCGCAGAACGTCGCTGATCCGCCACAGCGCGCGGAACCAGGCCGGCTGGTTGTCGAAGGCGTAGTAGAGGTAGACCAGGAACGGGCCGCCAGGCTTCAGGACGCGCGCACACGAAGCAAGTGCGGCTTGCGTATCGGGCACGTGGTGCAGCACGCCCAGCGAGTAGCCGAAGTCCATGCTCGCCGGCGGCAGGTCGAGCGAATCGACGCTGGCGTGGACGAAGGCGCAGTTGCGCTGCCCGGCGAGGTTTCGCCGGGCAACCGCGAGCGCATCGCCGCTGGCGTCGATGCAGTGCAGCGTCCCGACACGCGGCGCCACGCGCCGTGCCCAGCGCCCACTCCCGCAACCGAGGTCGAAGCCGACGGCGTCGGGCCGCACGCGGTCCCACGGGAAGACGGCGAAGTACTGCGCGAAGAGGTCGTCGAGCTCGGCCTCCTCCAAGCCCGTCTGATCGAAGGCGCTCCACTCGTCGCCGAAGCCGACAACCGTGGCCTCGTCGACGTTGCGCGGCGCGTTCACGACGGTGAAAGCCTACGGAACGGCACCGGCAGGCACCCGACGGGGCGACGGGGGCGGCGCCGGGTGTGCCAGGATCGCCGCGCGCCGACCAGCCGCTGCCCGGGCAGCGCGCAACTCTGACGATCGCTCGTGTTGTGCGCAGAACATGCCAAACGCAATGAGCTCCGAGACATCGAGCACGACGAGGCGGCGGCGGTCGACATGGCCGCTGGCTGCGATCACCTGCCTGCTGCTCACGGCGATCGCGGCGACGCCCGCCTCGGCGCGGACGCTCCAGAAGGGGTTCTGGGGTCCGACGCAGGTCGAG
>JAHWJM010000384.1 GCA_019348435.1 Actinomycetota bacterium | reverse complement strand
CTGCATCGTGCTGGCCGCCGACACCGGCGCCCGGAGGGGCGAGCTGTGCGCGCTGCGCTGGTCCAAGGTCGACCTCCTCGGCGCCAAGCTGCGCATCGACCGGGCCATCGGTGAGGACGGCGCCGGCGCCTACGAGAAGGACACCAAGAATCACCAGCACCGCACCATCACGCTCTCGCCGCCGACCTTGGCCGTCCTGGTCGACCATCGACAGCGCATGGAGCAGCGGGCGGCCGCCTGCGGCACCGAGCTGGCCGCTGACGGCTTCGTGTTCTCGGCGTCACCGGACGGCACCGTCCACTGGTGGCCGTCCAACCTCGACACCTCGTTCCGGCGCCTGCGCCGCCACCTGGGCCTGCCGGACCTGCGCTCCCGCGTAGTCGCCGACGTGGGGCAGGACCTTCTCGCCGGCGAGGTTCTGCAGCTCAGCACCACGCGCCTCGTGGTCGAGCAACCGGCGCCCGCGGTCTACTTCGAACTGCGACGCCGCGTCGGCCGCGTCGGCCGCCCGGTTCGCCCGCTGGTTCTCGTCCAGCTCCAGCTGCATCTCGGTCGAGCGGCCGTCGGTGGCGAGGTCCGTCCTGAGCTGCTGGCGGGCCATCTTCTGCCGCTGGCGGGCGAGGTACGCCTGGGCGGCGACGGCGAGCGCGCGCAGAAGCCCGGCCAGCTCGTCGCACCGGACGTCGTCGTCGCCGTCGACGAGGCGCCGCGGTTCGTCTCGCGCGGGGGGATCAAGCTCGCCAACGCGCTCGAGCACTTCGCGATCGACGTCCGCGGCCGCCGTTGCCTCGACGTCGGCGCCTCGACCGGCGGATTCAGCGACTGCCTCCTGCAGAACGGGGCGCAGCACGTCGTCGCGCTCGACGTGGCCTACGGCGAGCTGGACTGGCGGCTGCGCAACGACGAGCGGGTGACCGTCCTCGAGCGCACGAACGCCCGGTCGATCACGCCCGTCGCGCTGCCGTACGCGCCGGACCTGGTCGTGATGGACGTGTCGTTCATCTCGCTGACGAAGGTGCTGCCCGCCGTGCTCGCCTGCACGGCCGCGGTCCATGACGTCCTGGCGATGGTCAAGCCGCAGTTCGAGGCCGGGCGCGGGATGGTCGGAAAGGGTGGCGTCGTGCGCGATGGCGACCAGCGGCGCGCTGCACTGCTGTCGGTGGCCCAGTGCGCGCGCGAGCGCGGCGCCGCCGTCCTCGGCTTTGCGTCCTCCGGGCTGCCCGGGCCCAAGGGCAACCGCGAGAGCTTCGTCTGGCTGGCCGAGGGCGGCCGTGCGGGGGATCGCAGCGAAGATCTCGAGGCTGCGGCGCGCGAGGTCGAGCCGTGAGCGCGGAGGCTGGCCTATGAGCGTGCGGCGCGGCGTGACCGTGTTCAGCCACGCGCGGCCGCTGGAGGTCGCGCCGTCGCTGCAGCGGCTGATAGACGCCGCGCGCGCGTCCGACGTGACGCTGCGCTTCGATCCCGACGAGACGAAGAAACACGGTCTGACGGCGGACGACGGCGTGATCGTCGTCGACGCCGAGGTCATCGACGAGGTCGTGCTGTGCGTCGCGTTCGGCGGCGACGGGACGATCCTGCGGGGTCTGCGCCGCTACGCGGGGACCGGCGTGCCGGTGCTCGGGGTCAACTACGGCGAGGTCGGTTTCCTGGCGACGGTCGAGCCCGAGGAGCTCAACGGGTTCGGCTTCAGCCGGGCGTTCGCGGGCGAGTTCGAGGAGCTGCCGCTGCCGGCGATCGTGTTCGAGGCCGGCGCCGGGATATTGCACAAGGCGATCAACGACATCTCGTTTCACCGCAAGGTCGGCGGCCGCGTCGCGCAGCTCGCCTACGGCGTGGGCGACGAGGAGGTCGGTTCGGTGCGTTGCGACGGGCTGGCGGTCTGCACCCCGGCGGGATCGACGGGCTACAACCTCGCCAACGGCGGCCCGGTGCTGGCGTGGGGGGTGGAGGGCTTCTGCGTGTCGTTCATCGCACCGCACTCGCTGACGGCGCGCGCGCTGGTCGTCGCACCGGCCGACACGCTGACGGTCTCCAACCGCGGCCGTGAGGCGATCGACGTCTCGGTGGATGGTCGGCCGGTCTGCGAGATTGCGCCCGGGGAGGACATCAACGCCCGGTTCGAGCACGAGGCGGCGTACCTGGCGCAGCTGCCCGGCTCGTCGTTCTACAAGCGCCTGCGGGCGAAGTTCGGGCGCCTGAGCTCGTAACGAAACGCCCGCAACCGGCGATCCGTCGGGCGCCGCTGCTACACCGTGGCAATGCTCTGCGAGTTGCGTGTCGAGAACCTCCTGCTCATCGAGCGAGCCGAGCTGCGGCTCGCGCCCGGGCTCAACGTGCTGACCGGCGAGACGGGCGCCGGCAAAACCGTCCTGGCCCACGCGCTCGATCTGCTGCTGGGTGGACGCGCCAAGCCGGGGATCGTGCGCCCCGGCGCGGCGGAGGCGTACGTCGAGGGCGTCTTCGAGCTGCCCGACGCGCTGCGGGGCGAGCTCGGCGAGCGCCTGCCCGCCGACGCCGACGAGGTGGTGCTGGCGCGCCGGATCGGCGCCGACGGCCGCACGCGCGCGCTTGTCAACGGTCGGTCGGCGACCGTCACGGACCTGCGTGAGCTGGCCCAGCCGCTCATCACGTTCTACGGCCAGCACGAGCACCGCAAGCTGACGCTGGCCGGGGCCCAGCTCGACATCCTCGACGGCTTCTGCGGTGACGCGCAGCTCGCCCGCCGCGCGAAGGTTGCCGCGGCGTACGCCGTGGCGCGCGAGGCGCAGGCGGCGCTCGACGAGCTGCAGGAGCTCGCGGGGGCGCGCGAGCGCGAGTTGGACCTGCTCGATTTCGAGCTCGCCGAGATCGAGGCGGCCGAGCCGAGCGAGCAGGAGGCGGCCGCGCTGCGTGCCGAGCGCGAGCGCCTGCGCCACGTCGAGGCGTTGCGTGCCGCAGCGCTCGCCGCCGCCGAGGCGGCGGGCGCCGACGAGGTGGGGATCGCGACCCTGCT
>JAHWJM010000383.1 GCA_019348435.1 Actinomycetota bacterium | reverse complement strand
AAGCAGCCTGGATCGACCATCTCGCCGACGCTCTACCGCAACAGTTTCCTGCGGTGCGCGCCTTGGTCTGGTTTCACGCCAACAAGGAAACCGACTGGCGCGTGGACTCCAGCCCCGCAGCGCTCGACGCCTTCCAACGCCTCACCGACACGCAGCGGGGGCCCTTCAGCTCTCCCGCGAGCTCTCGCGCACCGGCGCCTTAAGCGAGAGCGCCCCCAAGCCGCGCCGCATAGCCCTTGACGGTCGTGACCAGGTTCGGGATCAAGTCGTGGCGGCGCTTGAGTCCTGGGCGGAGACCCGCAGGCGCACCAAACGGTTGTAGGTGACGACTGCCCACAGCGCGATCGCGGCGATGACGGCCAGGAGGATGATCAGCGTGGTCATCGTCACCCCCTTCTCGCTCGCGACAACCGCGCTACGTCGAGCGCCGTGGTCGGCACCGCCGCCGCCGCCGCACCCGAGCGCTTCCTGACGGCTTCGACGTGCAGGCGCCCCTCGCGCGCCGCGACGGCCACCTCCGTCGCGCGCTGCGCCGCCTGCGCATGGTCGAGCGCGCGGTTTGCGCGCTCATAGTGCTCGAGCGCGCGCACGCACTTCTCGCGAGCGCGAGGATCGATGTCGGACATCCCACGTCGAGGTCAAGCTGAACGATCTCATCGCCGAGCGCGAGGAGTTCCTCGCGGGCGGCCTGCGCGAAGAGGCGCGCGTTCTCCGCCACCGTCGCCTTGCGCCGGCCCGACATGAGCACCACCTCGGCGCCCGCGCGGTCGCAGGCCTGCAACGCCCGGACTCCCTCGAGCGTGAACTGCTTGTCGGCGTCGAGCAGGAGCGCGCCGCCCGGGCCGAGCAGGGTGCTGTCGAGATCGACGTACAGGCAGCGCATGCCCACATCGTGGCGTATGCGCCGCCGCTTCCTGCTGAGGGCGCCACCCGGCTCAGGAAGTCACGTGTGGCGGTCGACGCGCCGCGCCCACTACCTGGGGCTGTCGGGCAGCGCCCGCAGATCGACCACCGGCGGGCGCTCGAGCAGCTCGCCCCCGTCGCCGGGAGCAGCACCGGCGACCAGACGGCACTCGCGCCGCAGCCGGCTCGTCACGGCCGCCAGCACCGCTGCCGACATCGGCGCGAGCTTCGCAAGCGGCTGGTGGCGGTTCTGGCGCACGTCGAGGTCGACCTGCGCCATGGCGTCGATGCCCACGTCGGCGAACACGTCGAGCAGCAGCCCCATCTCGACGCCGTAGCCGGTGCAGAACGCCAGCCGCTCGAGCAGCTCGCGCCGCGCCGCCAACTCGCCCGCCAACGGCTGGCGCACCCCCGCCAGCTCCGGATAGAACGCCGCCAGCAGCGGGCGCGCCGTCAGCTCCGTCACACGACCGCCGCCGTTCGGCTGGACCTGCGCGCCGGCGCTCTTGAACGGCCGGCGGTAGAAGCCCTTGACGAACTGCACGCCCTCGACGCAGACCAGCGGACCGAGCAGCCCCGTGGCGAAGTGTGCGCCGAAGTCCTCCGAGTCGGCGTCGACGAAGCAGACGAGGTCTCCGGTCAGCACGCTCAGCGAGCGCCACATCGCGTCGCCTTTGCCGAGCACCGGCCCGAAGGCCGGCAGCAGCGCCGCCGGGCGCACGACCTCCGCACCGAGCGACGCCGCGATCGCGCCGGTCCGATCGCGCGAGTCGTCGTCGAGGACGACGAGCTGATCGATCACGCCCCCCTCGCGCAACCCCATCAACGGCTCGACGACCCCCGCGATCGTGGCCGCCTCGTCGCGCGCCGGCACGCACACCGACACGGTCTCGACACGCGCAGCGCGCAGACGATCAGCCGGAAAGTCCGCGTGATGGAAGCTGCGCACGGTCAAGGCGCTCGTACTATGGCAGCGCCGTGTCCGTCGCCCCGCAAGCTCATCCCTGGAGCGCCCTGCTCGACCTCGGCCGCAGCGACGGGCGGCTCGTGCGCGAGGCGTTCGAGGGGGCGCGCGAGGCGGTCACCGAGCCGCTGCCCGAGGAGCTGCACCCGGCGCTGCGCGACGCCCTGAGCGGCGCGGGCATCGGGTCGCTGTGGTCACATCAGGCGCAGGCGCTGCACGCAGCCTGGGACGGCCCGACGATCGTCACCACCGGCACCGCGTCGGGCAAGTCGCTGTGCTTCAACATGCCCGCGCTCGACGTCCTGTGCCGCGACGCGAAGGCGCGGGCGCTGTACCTGTACCCGACGAAGGCGCTCGCGCAGGACCAGGCGCGGGCGATCAACGCCTTCGGCCTGACGAAGCAGGTCCGGCCCGCGATCTACGACGGCGACACCCCGCGCGAGCAGCGCACGCAGATCCGCCGGCGCGCGAACGTCGTCCTGACGAACCCCGACATGCTGCACATGGGGATCCTGCCCCACCACCGCCAGTGGGGCGACTTCCTCTCGAACCTCGCGGTCGTCGTCGTCGACGAGGCGCACGTCTATCGCGGCGTCTTCGGCTCGCACGTCGCCAACGTGTTGAGGAGGCTGCGGCGGATCGCCAACGCGTACGGCACCGAGCCGCGCTTCCTGCTCGCCAGCGCGACGATCGCCAACCCCGTCGAGCTCGCGGAGCGCCTGACCGGGCTGGAGGAGATCACGCTGGTCGACCGCGACGGCGCGCCCGGCGCGCGGCGCGAGATCGCGCTGTGGAATCCGCCGCTGACCGACGAGTCGCTCGGCACGCGGCGCTCGTCGCTGGCCGAGGCGGCCGAGATCATCGGCCACCTGGCACGCCGCGGCGCGCGCACGATCTGCTTCATCAAGTCGCGCCGAGCGGTCGAGCTCGTCGCGCGGATGGTCGCTCTGGATGACCCGAAGCTCGCCGACCTCGTCGTGCCCTACCGCGCGGGCTACACCGCGCAGCAGCGCCGCGAGCTCGAGGCCCGGCTCGTGCGCGGTGAGCTGCTGGCGGTCATCACGACAGACGCCCTGGAGCTCGGCATCGACATCGGCGCGCTCGACGCGGCCGTCGTCGTGACGTTCCCCGG
>JAHWJM010000382.1 GCA_019348435.1 Actinomycetota bacterium | reverse complement strand
GAGCGCGGACAACAGCGACGGGTCACGCGCGAACCGCTCCGCCTCCTCCAGTCGGAGCTCGTCGACCCGGAGCACGAGCTCGATGGGCGCGTCATGGGTGTCGAGGCCGATCTTGCCCAACGGAGCCAACAGCACCGTCGTCTCGCCACCCCAGGACGCCCGTATCGAGACGGTGGTGTCGAAGGGTCCGACGTCGGCGGACGTCTGACCGGCGAGGGCGATGCCGACGACCGCGCCGAGGAGGTTGTCGAAGTCGTGGGCGACCCCGTCAGTCAGCTGTCCAAGGCGCCTCCATCTTCTGCGCCTGGAGCAGCCGTGCTTCGGCGCGCTCCCGCTCGGCGATCTCGGCGGTGAGGCGATCGTTGGCAGCCGCCAGGTCGCGGGTGCGCTCCTGCACCTTGAGGTCGAGCGTGTCGGCGAGCTGGGCCAATTCGCCGCGCGCTTTCTCCAGATCCGCCAGATGGTCCGCGGCGAGCCGCTGGCGCAGGCGCCCGCGCAGCGCTTGCAGCCCCTCCTCGGGCAGGCGCGCGAGGACGTGCGTCAGCGGACCGGCGAGCGCGGTCGTCCGAGCCCACCACTCGTCGAAGCTGCCGGCGCGCAGCGGCACCTCCAGCTCGTCGACCTCCACGTCCACGAGCCCGGCGTCCGACAGCACGCTCCTCAGCCTGCTGGCGTCCTGCAGCGCGAACGGCCCGGGCACCCCGGGGGGCGGCACCGGCCGCCCGAGCTGCGCGCTGACGGCGTCGAAGACGAGCCCGAGCCAGGGGTTGCGCTCCCGCGGGCGCCAGACGGCGACGGCGACGCGGCCGGCGGCGCGCAGGACGCGCTGGATCTCGCGGGCCGCGGCGGCCGGCTCGGCCGCGAACATCATTCCCTCGCGACATAGGACGACGTCATAGGACGCGTCGGGCTCGTCGATCTGCTCGAGGTCCAGCACGCGGGTGCTCACGTTGCGCAGCTCGCGCGCTGCGGCGCGCGCGGACGCGATCGACGTCATCTCGGCGACGACGTCGGAGAGCACCACCTCGCCGTCCGGGGCCACCCGCTCGGCGGCGGCGAGCCCCAGCCCCGCGGGTCCGCAGGCGAGCTCCAGCACGCGCTCGCCCGGCCGGGGAGCCGTCAGCTCGAGCATCCGCTCTGCGGCCGCCGCGCCGCGGGCATCCGAGTAGTCCGCGTGTTCTCCCCATGCCGCGGCCACCGCGGCCCACATCCCATGCAGGCGGGGGCGTAGCGCGCCGCCGTCCGCGTCCTGTGGACCTGCGTCGTCCGGTGGCCGGACCATCCTCATGGCATCCATCGCTGCCTCCGATTGAGTATAGTAACGCTGTAATGAAGTAGCCGCTACGGTACCGGAATGTCGGAACGTGTCAAGAGCACGCGTCGCTACGACTCGTCGCGCCGTCGCCAGCAAGCCGCGGCGACCCGGTTGGAGATCCTGCAGGCGGCCCAACGGCTGTTCGAGCGCGACGGGTTCTCAGCGACCACGATGGCGGGCGTCGCGGCTGAGGCCGGCGTGGCGCCGAAGACCGTCTACATCGCGTTCGAGACCAAGAGCGGGCTGCTGCGGGCGCTGTGGCACCTCCTGCTGCGCGGCGATCAGGACGACGTGCCGATGCAGGAGCGGCGCTGGTATGTCGAGATCCTGCGCGAGCCCGACCCGGAGCGCCAGCTGCGCCTGATGGCGCACAACTCGCGGATCGTCAAGCTGCGCGCCGGCACGCTCCTGAAGGTGATCCGCGATGCGGCGTCCGCCGACTCGGAGATCGGATCGCTGTGGAGCCGGATCGGATCGGAGTTCTACGGCCACCAGCGCGGCCTCGTCGAGGTCCTGCACGAACGCGGGCACCTACGCTCCGGACTTGACGTGACGGCTGCGACCGATCGCCTCTGGACGCTGAATCACCCCGATCTGTGGCATCTGCTCGTCGGAGAGCGCGGGTGGACGCCCGAGGAGTACGAGCAGTGGTGTGCTGACGCTGCGTGCGCGCAGCTGCTGGAGCGCTAGCAGCCGGTGTGGCGTTCGAGCGCGTGCAGCGGGATGTGCAATCTTGCCGGCGTGCGATCGGGAGGTCATCGGGGCGGCGCGCCCAAAGCCTTCCAGCAGGGGCGCTTCGAGGATCTGCCGGAGCGTCCGCGCCTACCGCACCGCTACTACGACGCCGAGACCTCCACCCTCGAGGTGCGCTCGGCGCCGTTCGGCGCGGTGGCGACCCACGTCGTCTCCTACGGGCCACGGGACGGGCCACCGCTGCTGCTGATCCACGGCCTGATGACCACGAGCTACTCGTGGCGCTACATGTTCGAGCAGCTCGGCGATCGCTATCGGCTCATCGCTCCCGATCTGCCGGGCTCCGGGCGCAGCTCGATCCCGCCCGGGCGCTTCAGCGCCGCCGCGCTGGGCACCTTCATCGGCGACCTGCAGGGGGCGCTCGGCATCGCCGGCTGCCCCGCCGTCGCAAACTCGCTCGGCGGCCTGCTCTGCATGCACACCGCGCTGCGCGACCCAGGCAGCTTCGAGCGCCTCGTCGTGATCCACGCCCCGGCCGCCGTCGAGCCGCGCCACGTGGCGCTGCACGCGGGGCTCAGGCTGCCCGGCGCGAAGGCGATCCTCGAGCGCGTCGTGCGGCGCGCCCCGCAGCGCTGGGCGCACCGCAACATCCACTACTACGACGAGACGCTGAAGTCGCTCGAGGAGGCGCGCGAGTATGGCGCGCCACTCGCGAGCGCCGCAGGCGCCCGCGCGCTGATCCGCTACCTCGACGACGCGCTGGACCCGCGCGAGCTGCGTGCGTTCGAGCGTCGATTGCGCAGCCGGCGCGACAGCGGCGACGCCTTCCCGACGACGCTCATGCTCGTCTACGCGCGCGAGGATCCGACGGTGGCGCCGCACGTCGGGCGCACGCTGCACGCGCTCGTGCCCGGCAGCGAGCTGCACTGGCTCGAGCGCAGCTCGCACTTCGCGCAGGTCGACCGGCCCGGCGCGCTCGCGGCGTTGCTCGTCGACTT
>JAHWJM010000381.1 GCA_019348435.1 Actinomycetota bacterium | reverse complement strand
CACGCGGGCGGTACCGGCGCGGCTGGTGGCGCTCGGTGCCGGCCTGTGGCAGGTGCGCCTCGAGGCACCGCTGCTCGCCGCCGCGGGCGATCGGCTCGTCGTGCGCTCGGTCGCGCCGCCCGACACGCTCGGCGGCGGCACCGTGCTCGATCCGTGCGCCCGCCGGCACGGTCGCCGGCTCGACGTGCTGGCTCGCCTCGAGCGGCTACGGCGCGGCGAGCCGGAGCCTTCGCCCGCGGCGCCGCCGGCAGCTGCCGCACCGCGCGGTTCGGCGACCGCGGCCGCGCAGTCGGCGCGGGCTCTCGAACCGGACGCCACCGAGCTCGCAGAGCGGCTGCTCGCGGCCGGTCACGAGCCGCTCTCGCGCGAACAGCTGGGCGCCGCCGTGGCGCATCTGCCCGCGCTGATCCAAGCGGGCATCGCCGTCCGGATCGGCCGTGACCTCTACGCGCACCGCGACGCCCTCGCGGTCGTCGCCGATCGCGCCGGGGCGATCATCGCGAACGAGGGTGCGGTGACGCTCGCTCGCCTGCGCGACGAGCTGGGGACGTCGCGCAAGTACGCGCAGGCGCTGCTCGAGCATCTCGACCAGGCGCGCTACACGAAGCGTCTGCCCGACGACCGGCGCGTGCTGCGCCGCCGGCCGTGAGCCGGCGCGATCTCCTCGCTCAGACCGGAGGGATGGCGCCGAAGCGTGGCGCGCGAGCCGTCGGCGGTGACGGCTGAGATGAAGGTGCCGGTGCTGGTCGGCGGTCGGCGGTCGTGCGTCTACTCGACGCGCGCTGCTGGCGAAGCCCCGCGAGGTGGCACTGCAACGCCATTCCGAGGTCGGGACGCTCGAGCCCCGCCTGCCGCGGTCGACGGGCGAGTTCGGACCCGGCGATCTCCAGCTCGTCGGTGAGGCCGCACAGATCCAGTACGCGCTGAACGGCGCGGCCGCCCTTGATGACCGAGAAGCGGCCGCCGCTCTCACGCGCCAAGCGATCCTCCGCGAGGATCAACCGTACGCCGATGCAATCCATGAACGCGAGCTGACGCAGGTCGAGCACGACGTGCTTGAACCCAGCGGCGTGAAGCTCGTCCAGATGCGCGCGTAGTTTGGCGACGGTCGCGAGGTCAAGCTCACCGACAGGCGCGATACGGACGACGTCCCGTTGCGGATGCACGTCGACCCGAAACGCCGATGGGTCATGCTGAACGATGCTGCTGCGGGTGATGGCTGCGCCCTCTCATAGAACGAGTGGTTCTGAGGGGGCCGTCCGACGCTCCTGTACCAAGAGCGCGCCTGCCACCGCCGATGTCGCAGCCATCGCCCTTGCGGACGGCGACTGCCTTACCAACCCTATCGCTGATACGCGACAGCGCAACTCGGTCCCCCAGGCCGGCGCGCCCGCGTGGCCGGCCGCGCACGTTCGAGCATGGGCTCAACGATCTGTTCGTCCGGCCAGGGCGTCGGGGTACGCTGGTGTGATGCGCGAGATCTTCAAGGGATTCCTCATGCTGAGGCTGTTTGCCTTCATCCCCCTGCTGATGATCATCGTGGTGCTGGTGGGGCTCTCGGCGCTGACGGGCGATTCGGATGTTCTGGTCATCGTCATCGTCGCAGGCGCTCCGGCCATCCTGCTGGGTGCGCTGGGGTGGCTCATGGCACGGCGGGCCGCCGGCCGGGGTCGCTGAGGGCGGGGCGGGGCGGTCGACCTGCTCGAACAGCCGCCGGTCCTTGATCGGTGCCGCCAGATCGGCGCCGGTCTTGCGCTCGACGACGACCCGATCGGACAGAACGCAGTCGCCGGCCGGCAGCTGCGCGGCGGCCGCGCTGATCCCGGCCGCGCGCAACGCGCCCGGGATCCCGCAGCGTTCCTCACGTACAGCACCGCCGGCGAGGACGCGTCCTTCCCGATGACCCTGGTGGATGTCCGCGCGCAGGACGCGGCGTCGGTCGTCGAAGGTGAACGCCACGTCTGAGCCGTCGTCCATGAGCCGCCGGGCAGCGGCCACGCCGGTGCCCGCGGATGCGCGTTACGCGCTCGTGCGCTACGCGGCTCACGATCTAGTTCACGTAGCCCCCCGCCACGCAGTTGGCGAGGATGCCCGCCTCCGTATCCGTCGCGTCGTGTGGGATGAACTGCGCCCGGCCGAACGCGACGGAGTTGATTCCCTTATCCTGAGCGCCCTTCGTGGCCGACCGCCTGGCGTCGTCCCGGTTGGAATGGATGACGACCTCGGCCTTCTTGGATCCCCCGTCGTCGCCTTGGATCGTGTAGTTCGTCGCCGTCGCCGCGTCCTGATCTTCGTGGCTGACCTCGAACCCGGCCCGTTCGATGCACTTGACCATCTGCCCGCGGGCGCTCGTCGGCTTCGGATCGCCCGCCTGCTCCGACGCGTCGCGCTTCTCGGAGCCGCCGGAGCCGCCGGAGCCGCCGGAGCCGCCGGATCCGGCGCTCGACGACTCGTCGTCAGAGCCGCAGCCGGTGGCGATGCCTGCCGCGAGCACGACGGCGAGAATGATCTTCAGGGGCTGGCGCATGATGGGCTTCCTTGGTCGGACCGGACCCCACTATGGCGTCAGCTGATGCGGATGTCGATTCCGAACAAAAGCAGCGGCCAGACCAGGACGGCGATGATCGCCGACAGCAGGCGGCCGAGGGTGGTCAGGTGGTCGAAGTAGTTCTGCGAAGCCGCCACGAACAGGCCGAGGACCAGATAGATGATGCCGCCGATGGTCACGACCTCACGCTACCCGTCCGCCGGGAGTCGCACGCAAGGTGCTCGTCTGGCCGGGCCCGTCCGCGCGGCTGGCGACGCCATCGAGCGAGCCGGCGGGCAGCACGAACTTGCGGACGTTGACCGACAGGTGGCGCCGGGTGATATCGGGAATGACGACGTGCAGTCGGGAGCCGTCCGGGAGCATCGCGTCGACGAAAGGGCTGCTCATGTCGAGGCGACGGCCGCTGCTCTTCAGCATCTTCTCGACCAGGTCGCGCACCTGGCCGTCGGTGAGGATGGTCGTGGTGAGCTCGCTGC
>JAHWJM010000380.1 GCA_019348435.1 Actinomycetota bacterium | reverse complement strand
GTACGGGCAGTGGTTGCAGGTCATCACGAGCACGGTCGCCGCGGGCGCCGGGTCGGCCGGGACGCTGTGGGCGCGGCCTTCGGTGTCGGGCAGCGTGAAGGCCGGAACGGGATCGCCGAGATCGAAGCTCATCCCCGGATGATCTCAGGCCCGCCCCCCGCTGCTAGATTCAACCCCGCACGGTGGGCGTAGCTCAGCTGGTAGAGCTCCTGGTTGTGGTCCAGGCGGTCGCGGGTTCAAGTCCCGTCGCTCACCCTAGCCGCCGGGCGGGTCGTGGCACCTCCGCAGCGCCATCCGGTGCACACCTGCCAGGTCCCGCCGGCGCGGCTCAGGAACGGCTACTCCCCTGCGCGAGACGCAGGAGCGCGGCGGCCAGGCTCGCGGCCTAGCAGCCGAGGCTGTGCCCAAGCGGGAATACCCATCTGAACACGTTGAGGCCGGGCCGCTTGCACCAGCAGTTGGCTCGACACTCGCACGTCATGGAGCCCGAGCGCTCTCGCGCGTGACCGAGCGCTGCCAGTGCGAGGTAGACGCCTGCGCCCATCAAGACGATGCGCTTCACGTGCGCAGCGTACCGCGACGTCCGCGGTTCCACAAAGGCCGCATCGGCGCCGCCCTGGATCGCACGAGATGTGGCAGTCTCGGGCCGGACGGGCTCAGGTTTCCGGTGAGCGGCTCGGGTGGCGCGGCTATTACAGCGCGAGCTCGCCGCCGCCGCGCAGGGAGAGGTCAGGACAGTGAGATTGCGCGGGGCAGGGTGAAGCTCTGAAACGTCTTACGGCTGCGCGTCGACTTGCGCACGCGCGTCGTCAGCCGGTAGACGGCCGCCAGCTCGCCGTCCGGAGCGTCGACGGTGACGCGGAAGCGGCCGTCGGACCCGGGCTTGATCCGGGCGACGACCTCGTTGCGCTCACACGAGACGCGGCGACTGACGGTGATCTGCCCGATGGGCCTGCCGAGCGGCCTGACGACGCGCCCGGAGAGCGTGACCTTCCCGTTGGCGCTGCGCGTGCCGCTGAGCACCATGCGGCGCGTCAGCTTGAGCTTCAGCGACCGCTCCGTTCCGAGCAGCGCCTGGTAGCGGGCGTCGTTCGTCGAGCGCAGGCGCTTGGGGGGTAGGCGGGCGGTCGTCGTGAAGCTGCCGTCGTCGCGCACGGTCGCATACGCGACGGTCTTGCCGCTGTGCGTGAAGCGGATCTGCAGGCGCTGTCCGGCGAGACTGCGGTCGGCGACGCCGAGCAGTCGCACCCGCCCGGAGCGCTCCTGGACGTCAGTGAGGACGAGGCGGCTCTTCGTGCAGCCGAGGACGGCCTCGGTGGCCGCGATGCGGCCGGCCTCGGCCGCGATTTGACCGGCCTCGGCCTCCGTGAGACAGGTCCCCGACGCCCGGACGATCGCCTCGCCCGCGACGACGTCGACGAGCGCCTGGCCGGCGATCGCGACCTGGACGCGTAGCGCCTGCTGGAGCAGTGCGTCGGCGGTCCGCAGCTGGGTCCCGGGGGTCACCTTGACCTGGGCGAGCGTCGCGGGGATCTCGATCGGTGCCAGGGCGTCGATCGCGGCGCGGACCGCCTCTTCCAGCAGCGGCCCGGTGACGGGCGTGCCGAAGTCCAGGCCGAGGGGCAGGACGATGTTCGACAGGTCGACGTCCGACGGGTCGATGCTGCCGGTGTCGATGAGCGTGAGAACCCTGTCGACCGCCTGGCCCACCGCCTGCTGGCCGAGGATCGTCAGCGCGGTGACGCTCGAGCTGCCGTCGAGCTGCGGCCTGTGCGCGTCGCAGGTCGCGCCGGCGTACGCCATCGCACCCTGCACCCGGACCAGCTCGGCCAGCGGGAGCTGTCGGTCGGGCAGCAGCGCCTGATGCGCCGGCCGAAGATCGATCTCGATGCCCTCGAGGCCGCCGAGGAGGGTCCGCAGCGGTTCGCTGATCGGGACTGCGACGCTGCCGAGCGTGTCGGAGATCTGCGCCGTCGGCAGCGTGATCGGCAGCTGTGGCAGCGAAAGCACGCGCAGCTCGGCCAGACCGCCGCCGGCGAGCGCGGTCTGCCTGCCGTCAGCGTCGGTGTAGCTCGTCCTCGCGCTCCCGACGGCGGCGCTCAGCACGCCCGCCAGCGGCATTTCGAGCCCTGCCTCGGTGCTGCGGCAGGACAGCGCGCCCCGGTTGGCGACGACGGGTTCGAACGGGGCGCCGCCGAGCACCGCGCCGCGGATCGCGCTGGCCTCGCAGCCAAAGGCGGTCGTCGCGGCGGACGCGGGCGAGGGCAGCGAGATGCCGACGGTCGCCGCGAGCGTCGCGGCCAGAACGCCGGCGCGGAGCGGACCAGGAGAGCGATCGAACACGTCCAGCGCCGATCGGCTGCTGGCTGGGCGTGCATGAGGCGTCGTCGATCGTGAGGACGAGGGTTCTACGCAGAGAGCTCAAACGCCCGTGCCGGGACTCGTCGCGCCAGGGGGACGACCACGAGCGGCTCGCCGACCAGTTGAGCGCACGCTCGCGCGCCTACGGACGCTCGTGCCCCTCGACGATGTCCTTCACGTCCTCGTGCTTGCGCACGATCAGGTAGCCGTCGCCGCTGTCGACGACGTCCTCGCTGTCGGGCGCCTGATGACCGGGCACGACGATGAACAGCATGTCGTCCTGCCGCACCGCTTCGTATGCATCCAGCTCCACGCGGATCGTCGTGTCGCAGTCACCGTCGCCGCACTCGCAGACGAAGCCCGCGTAGTCGGGCTGCGTGCGCCCGCGGTGCACGTTGGCCTCGAGGCTGTTGTTGAGCTCGCGAAAGGCGGCCTCGTTGCGGGCGATGCGCTGCTTGCGCGCGTCGGTCATGACGAGAACCTACCGCGCGCGTGCAACGAAACGTCGAGCGCGTCGAGCACGAGCACTTCGTCGTGCCGTCCTTCATCCCCGTGATCGGCGTCGGCATCTCGATCGCGCTGCTGACGCAGGTCGAGGCCGCGACCTACGCCCGGGCGGCGATCCTCGTCGCCCTCGGCGCGGTGCTGTGGATCGTCAACCGG
>JAHWJM010000037.1 GCA_019348435.1 Actinomycetota bacterium | reverse complement strand
ATCTCGTCCAAGCGCTGGAGGCGACCGTCGCGGGCTGGGTGTCGTGGGTGAACGAACACACCGCCTACGAGGGCGTCGACGCCGGAGCGGTCGGGCGCAGCGCCATCGTTCTGCAGGGTCTGACGTATCAACCCACCGGTGCGATCCTCGCCGCCGCAACGACGTCGCTACCCGCGAGGATCGGCGGCAGCGACAACTGGGACTACCGCTACGCCTGGCTGCGCGACCTCAGCCTGACAACCCAGGCGCTGTGGATCGCCGCATGTCCCCACGAAGCCGCACGATTCCTGCGCTTCATCGCAGACGCCGCCGGACGGCCCGCAGACGACGACCGGGTGCAGATCATGTTCGGCGTCCAGGGCGAGCGCGACCTCAGCGAGCACGAGCTCGAGCACCTCGCCGGATTCCGCGACAGCCGGCCCGTGCGCGTGGGAAACGCCGCCTGGAGCCAGGAGCAGCTCGACGTGCTCGGCGAAGTGCTCGAGGGAGCCTGGGTCCTGCGCGACCAGCTCGGCGAGCTCGACGACCTCACGGCCGAGTTCCTCGCCGACCTCGCCGACCGCGCCGCGCGCGACTGGCGCAAGCCCGACGCCGGCATCTGGGAAGGACGCGAGGGCGACCGCGACTACCTCAGCTCGAAGCTGCTGTGCTGGGTCGCTCTCGATCGCGGCATTCGCCTCGCGCCCAAACTGCGCGACGCCCACACCGACGCATGGGCCGAGGCGCGCGACGCCGTGCGAACCGCCATCTGCGACGACGGCTGGAGCGACCGCGCCGGCGCCTACACCGGCGCGTTCGGCTCAGACCACCTTGACGCGAGCGTCCTGCTGATGCCGATCCTCGGCTTCGTCGACGCCGCCGACGAGCGGATGCTCGCGACCATCGACGCCGTCGAGCGAGAACTCGCCCGCGACGGCCTCGTCCAGCGCTGGACGGGCGCCGGAGACGAGGGCGCGTTCATCGCCTGCTCCTACTGGCTGGCGCACTGCCGGGCGCTGGCGGGCCAGGTCGGCCGCGCGCGCGATCTCTTCGACGACGTCTCCGCCCACGCCAACGACGTCGGCCTGCTGTCGGAGGAGATCGACATCACCAGCCGAGAGCTCATCGGCAACTTCCCGCAGGGCCTCTCGCACATCGCGCTCATCAACGCGGCCTGGGCGATCGATCAAGCCGACCGCGCTGCGAGGTGCCCGCGTTCCGCTTGAGAGGCGGCGGGTCGATCGCGGCCCACTCGTCGCTGTCGGGCGACGCGTCGGCCGTACTCCGGCCGCTCAGGGCGCCGGGGGTAGGCGCTCGCCTGACGCCGGAGCCGAGAGCGGCAGCCCGAGGGCGGTGATCACCCGCCAGGCCGGAATCCCGATCGCAGCAGCACGGAAGATGATCTTGTCGAGTTCTTGATCGGGTATCGAGGCCGCCGCCGGCGTGGCGTGCTGTGTCTGATCAGCGGTCGACACGAGTGGGCTCACCTTCCCGCCGACCGACTTCGAAGCCGAACCGGCCGCCGAACTCAGCGCCCGTCAGCGGAGTGCACCGCCGCAGTGCCCGCGCCTGCGCGTGGCTGAGGGCAACCGCACCGTCGGGCCCACCTCGTACCGGAGAGGCGTTGGGATGTGCGGGGACAGGCGATACATCGGAGGCTGCCGGTCGCTTGCGCGCCACGTTCGCCCCTTTCCGTTGAAAGGCAGCCCCCAAGTCTCCGCAGCTCGTCCCGCGCCGGGCCTCAGAAGGCCAGTGAAACCCCAAATCTAGCAACGCCGCATCGGTAACTATCGAGAATCGACATTGAGAGCGCGGATCTTGATTACCAGCCTGCCCCGGGCCCTCCCAGCAGCATCCGCGCCGGGCGCGGAAGCCAGCCTTGAGCAGCCGACCAGCGCGAGAGCCCGAGCAGCGTCGGGGTGAGCAGGCCGCGCCCGGCCAACCCGACGGAGTGGTCGAGGGTGATCAGATACGAGCTGCTGAGCTGAGCTTCGCCGCGCAGCGACCACAGCGTCTTGGCGTGCACCCACGCTGCGTCGCGCCCGCGAGCGACGCTGAACGCGGCGACGATGTCGTCCAGGCGCCCGAACACGCGGTCGGCGAGGCCGAGCGCGCCGGGTATCAGCCATGGCTTCACTCGCTCCTGCACGTCGGCCAGGATCGCGTTGAGGTGCACGTAGTCGCGGTGCTGCGCCGTGCCGTCGCGTGGGGTGACGCTGCGGGCGTGGCAGGTGTCGCGCACGCCGATCGGCAGGTCGTAGTTGATGTGGGCGTTCATGCCGGCCAGCGCGAACTGGATCGGTGCGACACGGCGGTCGAAGCGGACCGCGAACAGCGGCGCCCAGGCTCTCGAGCCGCCGGCGCTCGTGCCGCCGGCGAAGTCGACGACCGCTCGGAAGTAGGCGTTGCTGAACAGCACCGCGAGAACCTCGAGGAAGGCGGGATCCTCGAGTTCTCGGCGCTCGAGCCGCCGGACGACTTCGCGCGTGACCTCGAGATAGAGCGCGTTGAAGTAGCGCACGCCGTCATCCCGCGCGAACTGCGCGTCCAGGCGAACCATGTGAGCGACGGCCTCGTCGAGTGTCGCGACGGCCTGCTCGGGGACTGCAGGCGACGGAGGCGAGCCAGATCGCATTTGCGAGACGACTATAAGCGAAGGTCCGGCCGCGGCTTGACGCCTGAGCTACCGTCGAGACGATGCTCATCGACACCCGCGGATGGGAGCCCGAGGACGAGGACGACGCCGAGCGCCGCCGCTCGCTTCCGCACGTGCCGTGGCGCCCGTTCGCCTGGCTCGCGGCGTTCCTCTGGCTGCTCGTGATCGCCGCCGAGGTCGACGGCTTCGCGGGCTACGGGATCGTCCTGCTCGCCGTCGCGCTCGGCTCATGGCGGCTGGAGCGCTGGGCGGGGCACTGGGAGCTCGGGCGCGCCGGGGACTCCGGCGCCTGGCGTTGACGCCCGGCGCCGGAGCCGCGGCGTAGCCCCGGCTGGCGGTGGGTATAGCGGCGCGCGCTACCTCAAAGGAGGCTGATGATGGCTACAGGTGAGACGGGCTTCGACGACGTCGCGTTCGATCTGATCTCGGTGCAGTACCACTCGCTGAAGGCGGGCCACGACTACGGCCAGTACGTGCGCGACGCCAAGAACGCCGGGCGCGACGACATCGCGTCGTTCTTCGAGAGCGTGATGGCGGAGGACTCCGCGCGCGCTGCGAGGTGCCACGAGCTCCTCAAGGACCTCGACGAGTCGAGGATGCCCGACCAGGCGGCCGCCTGACACGTTGAACGCTGAGGGTGTGGCGAATCGAGCACGCGGAGCGTCACCCGTTTCGCCACACCTCTCTGCGCCGCCGACGCAGCGCAGCTACGGCAGGCGCCCGCCCAGCCGCAGCGAGCTCACGAGCGCGCCTGCCAGCAGCAGCAGCGCCGCGCCCGCGAACAACGCGGTGATCTCCTGCTTCTCGGGCTCCGTGCCGATCTGCGAGCCAAGCTTCTCGTAGACGGCATCGAGCTGGTCTGAGTCCTCGGCGCGGAACGCCTCGCCGCCGGATGCGGAGGCGATCCGCTCCAGGGCCTCGGTGTCGGGTGGCACGTTGAGCGTCTGGCCGCGCAGCGTGATCGTGCCGTCGGGGGTGCCGAGCGCGACGGTGTAGATCGGCACGCGCAGGCGCCTGGCCTCGGCCGCGACGACGTCCGCCGCCGAGCCGTCGGTCGCCGAGCCGTCGGACAGCAGGACGAGCGCCGCCGGCGGCCGCGCCTGGGAGGATCCCCTGACCTTCAGGTCGTCCAGCGCCGTGCGCAGCCCTGCGCCGGTGGCGGTGCCGGAGATCGGCTGCAGCGTGTTGAGCGCGCTGACCACGGCTTCGTGGTCGGTCGTCGGCGTCTGCAGCGTCTGGGCGACGTCGGAGTACGTCACGAGGCCGACGCGCAGCTCGTCGGGCACCTGGTCGAGGAAGCTCAGTGCCGCCTGCCGCGCGGCCTCCAGGCGCGTCGGGCTCACGTCGGTCGCCGACATCGAGCGCGAGACGTCGGTGACGAGGACGACGGAGGCACGCTGGACCGGAACCTGGATCGTCCGCTGCGGCCGCGCCAGCGAGAGAGCGAGCGCCGCCAGCGCCAGCGCGAGCAGCGCGAGCGGCAGGTGGCGGCGCCACTGCGGCTCGCCATCGGCGACAGCCGCCAGCGTCGACACCGCCGTGAAGCGCACCGGATACAGACGCCGCCGGCGCCGAGCGGCGACGTGGGCGAGCACCGCCAGCGGCACGGCGAACAGGCACAACAGTGCGAGCGGGGAGGCGAAGCTCATGACAGCGCGCTGTCGCTCGTCGGGATGTCGGTGGCGCAGGACATCGCAGGTTCTCGCTACCGCAGCGCCCGTCCCAGTGCCTTCAGCCAGTCGCCGCTCGTCGACAGCACGACGTGCTGGACGTTGGCCTTGCGCAGCTCGGCCGCGACGACCGCGCGCTCCTCGGCGGCGGCGGCGGCAAAGCGCTCGCGCAGCTTGCGGCGCGACGTGTCGACTTCGATCAGCCGCCCGCTCTCGGGATCGACGAGCGCCAGGCGCCCGACGGGCTCCAGCCGCTCCTCGCGCGGATCGCGGATCTCGACGGCGAGCACACGGTGGCGCGCGCCGAGCCCGCGCAGCGGCTTGCGCCACTCCGGCTCGCCGCGGAAGTCGGAGACGACGACCACGAGCCCGGGCTGTCGCGCCAGCCTGCCGGCCTTGTGCAGCACCGGCGAGAGGCCGCGGTCGGCGGCGCCGTCGACCGCGACGCCCTCGGCGAGCAGCCGCTTGAGGCCGATCTTCGCGTGCGGCCCGCCGCGCGGCGGCAGCATCTTCTCGGGTCCGCCGGCCGTGAGCACCGCGAGCCGCCCGCCGTGGCGCGTCGCGGCGCGGCCCACCACGTGCGCGACGCCCTCGGCCACGTCCGCCTTCAGCCGGTCGGCGGTGCCGAACGCCATCGAGGCGGAGAGGTCGAGCACGAGCCAGGTGGTGAGGATCCGCTCGGGCACCTGCAGGCGCACGTGCGCCTGGCCGGTGCGTGCGCTGGCGGCAGCGTCGAGCTGGCGCACGTCGTCGCCCAGCTGGTAGGGCCGCAGCTGCGCGAGCTCGGTGCCGCTGCCGACGCCCGGGGCCATCCGATCACCGGGGAAGGCGCCCGCGCCGCGCCGCGCGAGCGTCAGCGCGAGCGCGTCGACGAGTGCGGCCGGGATCGGCCCCGGCCCCTGGCGCGCGGGCGGGACCCGCAGCGTGGTGTGCGGCGCCGCCATGTCCTACGACTGTCCGCCGTTGCTCATCAGGACGTGGAGGGCGGCCCTCATCGAACGTGCTCGCTACGCCGCGTCGTAGTCGGTCGAGGTGGCCGGCACGCCCGATTGCGTGCCGCCGTTGACGGCGGTGAGCAGGCGGTCGAGGATGTCGTCCGCGCTGATGTCGTCCGACAGCGCGTCGTAGGAGAGCACGAGCCGGTGGCGCAGCACGTCGCGCGCGAGATCGCGGACGTCCTCGACGAGCACGTGCCGGCGGCCGCGCAGCAGCGCGAGCGCCTGGCCCGCCTGGACCATGCCGATCGCCCCGCGCGGGCTGGAGCCGTACTGGATGAGGCGCGAGAGGTCGTCGAGCCCGTAGCGCTCCGGATGGCGCGTGCCGTCGACGAGCTGCACGGCATGGGAGACGACCTCGCGGTCGACGAAGATCTCGCGCACCGCGTGCTGGAAGCGCTCGAGCTCGGGCATCGACAGGCGCACGCCGACGTGCTCGGCCGGACGCAGCGAGCGACCGACGACGGAGGCCTCCTCACCGAGCGTCGGGTAGTCGACGACGACCTTGAACAGGAAGCGGTCGATCTGCGCCTCGGGCAGCGGGTAGGTCCCCTCGGACTCGATCGGGTTCTGCGTGGCGAGCACGAGGAACGGGTGGGGCACCGGAAAGCTCTCGGTGCCGATCGTGACCTGGTGCTCCTGCATGACCTCCAGCAGCGCCGACTGCACCTTGGCCGGCGCGCGGTTGATCTCGTCGGCGAGCAGGAAGTTGCCGAAGACCGGGCCCAGCTCGGTGTCGAAGCGGCCCGTGTCGGGGCGGTAGATGCGCGTGCCGACGAGGTCGGCGGGCACGAGGTCGGGGGTGAACTGGATGCGGCGGAACGTCCCGCCCATGGCGTCGGCGAGCGTGCGCACGGTCAGCGTCTTGGCGAGGCCGGGAACGCCCTCGAGCAGCACGTGGCCGCCCGCCAGCAGCGCGACGAGCAGGCGCTCGAGCATCGCGTCCTGGCCGACGATGACGCGCTTGACCTCGTACAGGACCTCCTCGAGGACCTGGCGCGGCGGGCGTCCGCCGGCGGGCTCTCCTGCGGGTGTCGGCTGTGTCGAGTAGTTGGAGAAGCTCATGGTCGGGTCCTTTCTCTTCAATCAGACAAGCCTGCGAAACCAGTGCAGCGACAGCAGCGCCCCGGCCGCGAGCAGCGCGAGGGCGCCGCCGCTGAACACGGCCGTGATCTCGCGCTTCTCGTTGCGGTAGCCGATCCGCGAGCCGAGCTCGTCGTAGACGGCGCTGAGGTCCTTCGCCGTGTCGGCGGTGTACGCGCGCCCGCCGGAGATGCGCGCCACCTCGCGGCTCTCGACGGGGTCGGGGGGCACGGGCCGGGTCTCGGTCGTGCCGTCGCTGCGCGTGACCTGGATCGTGCCGGCCGCGGTGCCGAGGGTGACGGTGTAGATCGGGATCTTCAGGTCCTTCGCGCGCTGGGCGATCTGCGTCGGCGGGCGACCGCGGACGGACGCTCCGTCCGACAGGAGGATGATCGCCGCCGGCACGCGCTGGCCCTCCTCGTCGGTCTGGCGCGCGAGCGCGCTGAGCGACAGCGCGAGCGCCTCGCCGGTCGCCGTCCCGCCGCTGGGCTCCAGCGCGGCGATCGCCTCGCGAACCGTGGCGCGATCGGTCGTCGGGCTCTCCACGAGCCGCGCGTTGTGGTTGAACGCGACGAGGCCGACGCGGACAGCGTCGGGCACCTGCGCGAGGAAGCGCTGCGCGGCGGCACGCGCGGCCTCCAGGCGCGTCGGCGGGACGTCGGTGGCCTGCATCGAGCCCGAGTAGTCCGTCGTGAGCATGATCGACGCCCGCTCGACCGGGACGGCGATCGTCGTCTGCGGCTTGGCCAGCGCGAAGATCAGGATCGTCAGCGCGAGCGCGTAGGCGACGAGCGGCACGTGGCGCCGCCAGCCCGGCGTGCGCGGCGCCACCGATGCCTGCAGGGCCGGCGTCACGAAGGCGGCGGCGGCCGCGCGGCGCGTGCGCTGATGGCGCACGTACGCAACGAGCGCCAGCGGCACGACGAGGAGCGCGAGGAGGAAGAGCGGTTCTCCGAAGCTCATGCCGGAGCGATCACTTACGGCCCGGCGGCGGACGGGGCGCTCGCGTTCTCCGGGCGCGTGCCGAGCGTCACCCGCACCGTCTGATCGTCCCCCGCCCGGCGCAGCTCGATGTCGATCCGGTCACCGGGGCTGCGGTTGGCGATCGCCGCGCTGATGTCCTCCGGCGCCCGGATCTCCCTGCCGGCGACGCGCGTGATCCGGTCGCCGATTCGCAGGCCGGCCTGGCCGGCGGGCCCGCCCGCCACGACGTCGGCGACGTGCGCGCCCTGGCCGACGATGCTGGGGCGCGTGGAGATGCCGAGGTACGCGCGCCTGATCGACGTGCCGCTGCGCAGCCGCGGCACGACCTGGCGCACGGTGTTGGAGGGCACGGCGAAGCCGATGCCGACGCTGCCGCCGCCGGCACCCGTCGTGGCGATCTGGGAGGTGATGCCGATCACGCGGCCGGCGGCGTCGAGCAGCGGCCCGCCGGAGTTGCCGGGGTTGATCGGCGCGTCGGTCTGGATGACCTTGTCGATCGAGAAGCCGTTCGGCGCCCTGATGTCGCGACCGACGCCGGAGACGATCCCGACGGTCGCGGTGCGATCGAGGCCGAGCGGGTAGCCGATCGCCACGGCGAGGTCGCCGACCTGCACGCTGTCGGAGTCCGCAAGCGGCAGCGGCTTGACGTTGCCGGTATCGGAGGGATCGACGCGCAGCACCGCGATGTCCGACGAGGCGTCGGTGCCGAGCACCTCGGCGTCGACGCCGGGGCCGTTGTCCTCGAAGCGCACCTGGACGTCCTTGGCGTCGCCGACGACGTGCGCGTTCGTGACGATCGTGCCGTCCGCGTCGACGACGAAGCCCGTACCGCTGGCGACCCCGGCGCCTTCGCGGCTTCTGACGAAGACGACGCTGGGGCTCGCGCTGGCGTAGACCTCGCGCACGGCGCGAGAGCGGGCGTCGGGCGCCACGCCGCCGGGTGCCGCCGGCAGAGCCGCCAGCGAGCCGGAGGAGGCGTCGTCGTCGAGCAGGAGCTTCGCGCCGAGGATCCCGGTCGCGAAGAGCACGCACGCCAGCAGCGCGCCGAGCACCATGAGCGGCCACAGGCGGCGCGGCGGCGGATCGTCCGCGGGCGGCTCGGACTCGACGTCTGGCGGCGGCTGGGCCGCCGTGCGCGGGGCGAGCCAGTGGGTGTGCTCCTCCTCCTCGCGCGGGTCGGTCCAGAGGCGCCCGGAGCCCGGGCGCTGCCCCTGCGGTTCGTCTGTCATGGGATCCAAGGTAGGAAGAGGATGTCAACGATGCCTAAGTTCGGCGCCGCGTTGCGTAAGACACGCGTAAGACCTCGATCAAGCTGGCGCAAAGGCCATCAGTTCTACTCGGTGCCCACCGGGGCACCGGACGAACGCCCGAGGCGACCCCCAGTACTCGGAGCGCGGCTGCGGCTCGAAGCCGGCCTCTCGCAGCGCGGCCAGCGTCGCCTCGTAGTCGCCGGCGACCACCGCGACATGCCCCTTCGGCGCGACGACCGGCTCGTCGGCGTACAGCAGATGGATCTGCGTCGGCCCGGATTGCACCCACGTCGCGCGGGCGGCCAGCGCGGCGGGCGCTTGGACGTGCTCGAAGCCGAGCAGCGCCCAGAAGCGCACGCACGCGGCGACGTCGGCCTCGCGGACCTCGATGGCGACGTGCGCGATCACGAGCCGGCGCGTACCCGCGTTACGTTCTCGGCATGGATCGCGCGCTGCGCGGCGCCGCGGCGCGCCATCGGCAGCTCGCCGTCGGGCAGCTTGGCGAGGTAGTTGACGTCCTCGCGCAGGATCGCCGCCGCGCGCGGCCCGTCGAGCACCTCGCCGTGGCCGGGCACGACGTGTGCCGCGGCGGCGACGAGCGGCTCCAGGCGCCGCAGCGTCGCGAGGTACGCGTCGCGCGAGCCACCGGCGGAGATGATCGGGACCTCGACCGGCGAGATGTAGTCGCCGGCGACGAGCACCCGCGCCCACGCGATCCAGATCGCCATCCCGTCGGCGGTGTGCCCGTCGGCGGGATGCAGCTCGAGCTCGGTGTCGCCGATCTCGCAGTGCCCGGGCACCGGCAGCGCCTGCACCTGGCCGAGCGACAGGGGCGCCGGGCGGTCGACGTAGTGCTCGTCGTCGAAGGCGCGCAGCTCGCGGGCCGCCGCGCCGGGCTCGGCGGCCATCCGGGCTGCGGTCGTCTCGGCGACCCCGAGCGCGGCGGCCGGGAAGGCGAGGCGGCCCAGCAGGTGGTCCCAGTCGGCGTGCGTGGCGAGCAGGCCGCTCATCGCGAAGCCGGCATGCTCGAGCACGGCGGGCAGGACCTCGAGCTCGTCGGGCAGCACCGGCGAGTCGATGACGAAGCCCTCCTCGCCGCGGCGGACGATCGTGCACGTCGTCTGCCACATGCGGCTCGTCGCGACGAGCACGTCGCCATGCAGTCCGACGACGCGCACAAGAGTTCGCCCGCCGTCCTACAGGCCGAGCAGCTTGATGGCTTCGAGGAGGTTCCTCGCCTCGGCGGTCGGCTTCTTCTGGCCCGGCTCGAGCGTCTCCTTGCTGCGGTTGACCCAGATCACGGGGATCTTGTTGGCCACGCACGGCGCGACGTCGTGGTAGTAGCTCGCCGAGATGTGGACCCAGCCCTTCTTGGTTCCCATCCGCCGCGCGAACTCGGTGAAGTGCGCCATGTCCGGCTTGTAGGAGCGCACCTGCTGGGCGGTGACGACGAAGTCGAAGTCGTGCGGGATGTGGCGCCGCGTCTGGCCGAGGAGCTTGTCGTCGATGTTCGAGATCAGCCCGGTCTTGAACTGCTTGGTGACCTTGTTGAGCTGCGGGTTGCTCTCCCTGAAGGCGGGCCAGCGCTGCACGCTGTCGGGCAGAAAGCCCGATCGTGAGGGCTCCAGCGGCCAGTCCAGGCGCTTGGCGATCTCGATCGCCGTGCGGCGCAGGACCTCGGCGTAGAGCTCGTAGGAGCCGCCCTCGATCTCGCGCTCGATCTCGTGGAAGTTGCGGATCAGCTCGTCGCGGTCGATCGTGAAGCCGTCGCGCGCGGCCTCCTTCTGAAAGGCGTCGTAGACGCCTTGCTCCCAATCGATCAGGGTGCCGTATACGTCGAACGTGACCAGCGTGATCTGCTTGGGAAGCGCCATTGCGCCGCCATGATAGGAAGTCGCCTGGCCTCGGCGGCCGCGCCGTCCGGCTCGATAGCGCCGAGCGCCGCGAGCGAACCGGCCAGCAGGCCCCGGATCCGGTCGCCGCCGCGCACGAGCACCGCCCGCAGCTCGGGGTCGCGGGCCGCGGCGAGGCTCAGCTCGTAGCGGGCGAGGGTGCGATGGCGCTGGGTGGTGCTCATCTGCACCCCCAGCGCGGTGAGCCGGTCGACCTCGCGTGCGGCCTCCTCGGCGCGGCGCTCGGCCGCGTCGCGCGCGGCGACCTCGGCCTCGTAGCGCGCGCCCGCGTCGTGCGCCGCGTCACGCGCCGCGGGCAGCTCGGCAGCCGACTGCTCGAGCTGCGCGAGCTGCGCGCGCGTCTGCTCGAGCTGCTGCACCGCGCGCTCGTGCTCGGCGCGCAGCTGCGCGAGCTGCTCGATCCCGGCGTGCTGGCCGACCTCGAGCTCGAGCTGCAGCAGCTCGTCGACGGGCGCCGGGCACGCGACCCCGACGAGGCCCACGACGTCCTGCGCCGGCTGGGCGACCTCACCGTCGAGGAGCTCGACCTGCGCTGCGACGGCCCGGCGGCGGCGTGGGCCGACGAGCTCGTCGAGGCCCGCCGGGGCATCCGCGTCCGCATCGCCGGCGAGGACCGCCTCGCCGCCGCGGAGGACGCCGCCCGGATGCGCGACGCCCTCGGCGTGCCCGTGCCCCGCGGGCTCCCGGATGCGTTCCTGGAACCGGTCGAGCGGCCGCTCGACGACCTCGTCGCCCGCTACGCCCGCACCCACGGGCCGTTCCTCACCATCCACGCCGCCACCAGGCTCGGTGCGCCCGCCGACCGCGTCCGCGAGGCGTTTGCGTCGGAGCGCAGGCGCGAGCTAACGCGGCCGGAGACGGAGATCGACGCGCGCCTGACCGTCTCGGCGGCGGAAAAGCTCGGCCGCAAGGATTTTGCCCAGATGAGCGCGGCGGAGCTGGCGGAAGCGAAACGCGCGCTCGCCGGACTCGCCATGCCGGATGACCGGCTGCAAACGCGGCGGCTGAAGACGGCGCCGCGCGGCCGCTTCGACGCGCGCCGCGCCATGCGCGCCTCGCTCAGGGTCGGCGGCG
>JAHWJM010000379.1 GCA_019348435.1 Actinomycetota bacterium | reverse complement strand
ACCAGACCTTGGTGCTGGTGAACGGGAAGCGGCGCCATCCCTCGTCGCTCCTCAATATCAACGGCTCGGTCGGGCGCGGCTCGGCGGCGGTCGATCTCAACACGATCCCGCCGCTGGCGATCGACCGCATCGAGGTGCTCCGCGACGGCGCCTCCTCCCAATATGGATCCGACGCAATCGCGGGCGTGATCAACATCCAGCTCCGTCGCCGGCCGGGCGGGCGCGCCCAAGTCACTTACGGCAGATACATCACCTCGCTCGAGGATGTTCCTGAAGTGACGGGGGTTCAGCGTCAGGCCAGTGGCGAGCCGGTGCTCGATGCCGACGGAAATTTCGCACTGATCACCACCGGCCGGGACCGCAGGGCGCGCGACGGCGACACGATCACGGTCGGAGACGTCCAGCTCCGGTTCGAGGCCTCCTAGGCGGATGCCCGAACCGCTGCTCGGACTGCTCAAGCTCTGCGCCCTCGCCCTGCTCTACCTCTTCTTCCTCCGGGTCCTGCGCGCAGTGTGGGCTGAGGTGAACCCGAAGGTCGCCACCCTCGGGGGAGCGGACGTCCGGGGCAAGCAGCGACGCGCGCCACGGGGCGCCGGCGGCGGCGGTGGGCGCGATCGGCGGGAGCATCCTTGATCAGGTCACGAGCTGGATGACGGACGCCGCGCGCTGGGTCACGGAGAAGATTCAGGGGTTCATCCAGGAGACGACGACGCCTGAGTTGCAGGCCGGCTGGTATCGCGAACGATTCGATGGGATGGCCGCGCTGGGTGTTGGTTTGGCTGTTCTTGTCGCGATGATCGCTCTCGGTTCGGCAGGGCTGCGGCGTGATCCGGACGCGTTGGGTGCGACGTTCATCGGCATGTTCCGTGCAGGGATCGGGACGGGCATCGTGCTGGCGCTTGTCGTGCTCGCCCTCGGGGTGGCGGATGGGATCACGAACTGGGTTGCGGCCGACACGTCGGGGAAGACGGCATCGAAGTTCTGGGGTGACGTCGCGGGGGCATGGGGCGGCGACAACAACGCCGGTTTTGGGTCGTCGGCGATCGCGTTTTTGTTCGCGGTCGTGCAGGTGATCGCTGGGATCGCGGTGTGGCTTGAGTTGCTGCTGCGGAACGCCGGGATCTACGTCGCGGTGCTGTTCATGCCGGCGGCGCTGGCGGCGTCGATCTGGCCGCCGTTGCGGGCGTGGCAGTCGCGGTTGGTGTCGCTGTTGTTCGTGTTGATCGCGATGAAGCCGGTGATCGTCGTCGTGTTGTCGTTGGCCGGGTCGGCGGCGGCCGCGGGCGGCGACGCCGACAAGGACCTCGGCCTGATCATCGCCGCGGTGATGATCCTCGTGCTCGCGGCGTTCGTGCCGTGGGTGCTGATGATGCTCGTCTCGATGGACAGCGAAGGAGCGTGGACCGCGAGGACGGCGACGGGCAGCATGAAGAGCACGTTCGCCGGCGGTGCTGGTCGTGTCGGCGGTCGTCTCGGCGCGGCGGCGGCGAGCGCGGGTGGCGCGTTGGGTGTGCGCCGCGGCGGCGGTCTGCGTGGCGGCGGGGCTGGCGGGGGCGGTGCAAAAGGCAGCGGTGGCGGTGGCGCAGGGGGCGGCGGGCGTCCTGGTGGAGGTCGCGATGGCGGCGGTCGCGGTGGTCTGAGCGGTGGCGGGGGAGGGCGAGGCCCGGCGAGGCCGGGCGGACAGGCGCCCTCGAGCCTTCGGCGTGGGCCTGCGCCGAGCGGCACGGTCGCGGCGGCGGGACTCGTCCCGCCCGGTGGTGGCCGGGCGCGCGGGGCGCCGGCACAACGTAAGCCGGGGCCGTCTGGCCTGCGGCCAACGGCGCCGGCGAAGGCGCCGCCGAAGCGGCGATGAGGAGCAGCGGCGATGGCTGACACACAACAGGAAATGACGTACCGCTTTGGGCCCTTGCAGCGGATGGGGTTCATGCTCGGGTTGCGCGTGCCGCAGCTCGCCGGGATGGTTGTCGCGCTGCTGATCGGGCTTGGATTTCTGCAGTCCGGCGGCTTTGGTGGCCTGGCGATGGCGTTTGTCGTGGTGTGCGTCGCGGCGGGCGTTTTTCTCAAGCCGATACGGGGCCACACGCTCGAGGAATGGACGCCGCTGGCGATCCGATTTCTGATCGGTCGCTTCTCGGGCCGTGCCCGCTTTCGCGCGCAGCTGGCGCAGGTCGGTCACATCGTGCGGGTGCCGGAGGGCGGGTTGCAGCC
Source organism: Actinomycetota bacterium (assembly GCA_019348435.1). Taxonomy (GTDB): domain Bacteria; phylum Actinomycetota; class Thermoleophilia; order Solirubrobacterales; family Solirubrobacteraceae; genus CADCVQ01. The sequence goes on along the minus strand of JAHWJM010000379.1, from coordinate 824 downwards.
CGAGCCGCCCGGTGAGCCGAAGGCGCTGCCGGCGGAGCTCGCGCGGCTTGAGTTTCTCGAGGGCGAGCTTGCGGGCTACGCCGACACGCCGTTCGGGGTGATCGTCGATCGTGGCGCGAAGACGATGACCGCCGTGTTGCGCTGTCAGGGCGAGTCGTTCGCGCTGCTGAGCGCCGAGGATCGCGAGCAGCGCCTGGCGCAGTACGGCGGCGCGTTGGCGTCGTTGGCTCGCGATGGCTCGGCGGTGCGGCGGATCGCCTGGACGGAGCGCACGCTGCCGGCCAACCGCGATCAGCTCGCGCAGTACGTGATCGATCACAAGCGCGACGACCTGTCCTTGCATGACCCGGCCGATGAGCTGGTCAGCTACTTTCAGCTGTTGCAGCGCGCCCCGGATGTCGCCGAGGATCACGTGCTGCTGTTCAGCGTGCAGATCGACCTGTACCGGCCGGCGGCGCGCCGGGCGATCAAGCGCCAGGGTGGGGGAGACCTCGCGGGGATGGCGGTCCTGGCCGATGAGCTGCAGCAGGTCATCGAGCTGCTTGACAGCGCCGGGATTGAGGTGACCGGCACGCTGACCAGGCGCGGCGTCGCGGCCGCAACGGCCAGCCCTCGGTGGCTGACGCTGTCCTTCTCCCCCTCCGGCATCTCAGCGGTGGTTCGCCCATCGGCCACCTCGAACACCGGGTCGTAACCGAAGCCGCCGCTCCCCCGCCGCTGTGCCGCGATGACGCCGTCGATCAAGCCCTCGAAGAGCTCGATCCGCGGCTCAGAGCCCGGGATGCCGAGTGCGAGGACGCACACCATTCGCGCCCGTCGGTCCT
>JAHWJM010000378.1 GCA_019348435.1 Actinomycetota bacterium | reverse complement strand
TGTCGTCGTGTGCGCCGTGGCCGTGCATGCGCATCGTGACCGCCTCGATGAGCGTGGGCCCACCGCCGGAGGTGGCTCGCTCACGCGCCACGCGGGTCGCCTCGAAGACCGCCTCGGCATCGTTGCCGTCGACCGAGACGCCGGGGAAGCCGTACCCCGCCGCGCGCTCGACCGGGTTGACCGCGAACTGCTGCTCGATCGGCGTCGAGTAGGCGAACTGGTTGTTCTCGAGGATGAAGATCACGGGCAGGTGCTGGACCCCCGCCCAGTTCATCGCCTCGTGGAAGTCGCCGCGGGAGGTCGACCCGTCGCCGAACCACGTCAGCGCGCAGCGTGACTCGCCGCGCAGCTTGAAGGCCATCGCCATGCCGGCGGCGACGAGCATCATGTCGGGCAGCATCGAGACCATCCCGACGCAGCCCGTGCGGAGATCGCCGAAGTGCACGTTGCCGTCGCGGCCGCGCGTGATGCCCGCCTCGCGGCCCATGTACTGAGCCAGGATGTTCGCGGGCTGCACGCCGCGCACGAGGTGCGCGCCGAGATCGCGGTGCAGGACGCAGAGGCGGTCGGCCGCCGCCATCGCCCAGGTTGCGCCGACGGAGACGGCCTCTTGGCCGAACCCGTCGTAGAAGGAACCAGGCACCTTGCCCTGCCGGTAGAGGTTCATCGCGCGCTCTTCGACGGCGCGCATGAGCAGCATCGCGCGCAGCAGGCCGACCCGGTCGTCCCGAGTCAGATGCGCTGATGGGCTCTCGGGGGCGGGTGTACTGGGACCGACGTGAACGTCCGTGCTGCTGGTCGCCATCTTCGCCTTTCGTGCTCGGCGGTCGAGGACGGGATCTCCGCCTCACCATTTCGACATCTCGTCGGGATCTCCGCGCGAGACGCCAACCGTCTCCCCCGAGGGTACCGGGTACGTACGCTGGTCGAGATGGCCGAATTGCGCGAAGGCTCTTCCGGTGGGCGCGTGCGGCGCCTGCGCTGGCGCCTGAGCGGGGCCTGGCTGTGGCCGACGTTCGTCCTGGTGACGCTGCTGGAGATGATGCTCCTGCACTGGCTGCCGATCGCCGGCGACGGCAGCGGGTGGATCGGCTCGTTGCTGCTGGCGGGTTCGCTGAACGTCATCGCGATCGCGCTGCTCGGCGGCCTGGGCGGCAGGGTGCTGCGCCGGCGCCGGCGCGATCTGCCCAAGGTCGTGGCCGACGACTACGCCGGGCTGGCGGCGCTCGCCGTCGTCGGCGTGGCCTTCCTCGTCGCCGGGCTCGTGCACCGCCCCGAGCTGGCCGCCGAGAAGGCCGCGTTCGCGCAGCAGTCGATGGCGGTCCGGCTGTGGGTCGAGTCCAACGGCGACGACTTCACGCGCGCGCACGTCGGCGCGGCCGACACCGTGCAGGTCGATCGTGATCTGTACCGCACCTGCGTGCCGCCAGCGGACCCGGACCGCAGGCGCTGGCTGTGCCTGATCGTCGACACGTCGCACCAGCCACCGCTGGTCAGGCGCGACACGAGCCGCGAATCCAACGCGTCGCAATATCCGCGCGGAGGCTTCAGGTAATGCCCGCAACTGCCGATACGGGCTCTGGGATGTCCGGAACCCGCGCACTCTTCGCCTCGATCGGCGCCAGCGTCTTGCTGGTGGCGGCCGCCGCGCTCGCGCTGCTCGCGGTCAGCGCCGTGTTCGCCTTCGGCGGCTGGTCGGATCCCGTCGCCCAGTCCGGCGCGCAGACGCCGCTGATCCTCGCCGGCGGAACCGAGATGTCGCGCGCCAGCGAGCAGACGCCGCTGGTGCTGGCGCCGCGCGAGCGGTCGCGCCCGACGCGCAGCGCCGCGAGCGCGAGCGCGAGCGCGCCGTCGCAGGACGCCGCCCGCGCCGAGGTCATGCCGCCCCCGGCGAGCCGGCCTCCGCAGCCTCCCCCACCACCGCTCGTCACCGCTGAGCCGCAGGTCGCCGCGCCGGCCCCCGCCGCCCCGAAGCAGTCCGCCGGCGACAGCGTGCGCTCCGTCGGCGAGGGACTCAGCGGCACCGTGCAGAGCACCGGCGACGCAGTTGCGCAGATCACCGATCCGCTGCTGCCGCCCGTCAGCGCGGCGAATCGAAAGGTGTTCGACGCCGTCGCGGAGCTGCTGCGCCGCTCGGCGGAGGGCGTCGGGGGCACCACCGACGTCCTGCTGCCGCCCGCCTGACTCGCGCCCGAGCCCGCTCGGCCGTCTCAGCCGAACGCGAGCGCAAGCGGGCGCTCGAGCAGCGCGCGGATGCGCCCGAGGAACTGCGCCGCATCGGCGCCGTAGAGGATGCGGTGATCGCACGCCAGCGTGACGTTCATCGTGTGGCGCGCGACGAGCTCGCCGTCGCGGACGACCGCCCGCTGCGCGAGGGCGCCGACGGCCAGGATGGCGGCCTGCGGCGGGTTGATCACCGCCGTGAAGTCGGTCACCCCGTACATGCCGAGGTTCGAGACCGTGAACGTCCCACCGCTGACCTCGGGCGGCGTGATCGCGCCGGAGCGCACGCGCTCGGCGAGCGCACGCGTCTCGCGGGCGATCTCGTGCAGCGACTTGCGGTCGGCGTCGAACACCGTTGGGACGACGAGCGCGTCCTGTGCGGCGACGGCGACGCCGACGTTGACGCGGCTGTAGAGCTCGAAGCGCCCGTCGCGGTAGCTGCCGTTGGCGCGCGGGAACTCGCGCAGCGCGAGGCCGCACGCCTTGACGACCATGTCGTTGAACGACGGAATCCCGCCCGCTCCGTCGTCGCTGAGCGCGTTGAGCTCGGCGCGCAGCGCGACGCAGGCCTCCATGTCGATCTCTGTGCGTAGCTCGAACGACGGGATCGTCGCCCGCGACTCGGCCATGCGGCGCGCGATCAGCCCCTGCGTACGCGTGAGCTCCTGGCTCGAGACCTCGCCCTTGGCGGTGCCGGTCTGCTCGGTCGTCGCGGAGGGTGGTGGCGCGGGTGCGGCGGGTGGGGCGGGTGCGGACGCGGCGGGCGCCGGCGCGGGCTCCGCAGCCGCCGGCGCAGGCTCCTCGGCCGCCG
>JAHWJM010000377.1 GCA_019348435.1 Actinomycetota bacterium | reverse complement strand
TGCTTGTACGCCGCCACCGCCTCCTCGAGGTCGTCGCGCAGCTTGAGCTGGATCGGCATCCAATCCGGCGTGCCGTGGCGGTGGTTGACGATCGCCACGAGCGCCTCGATGCGCTCGAGGTACTCCTGGTATTCGGGCACGTCCATCCGCGACGGCATGAGCTGAGCGATGAACGTCACGTTCTCGATGAACTCCGGATGCTCGTCGAGGAACTGGTCGAACGCGCTGAAGCCGCGCAGCACGTTCTTGGAGAGGTCCGACCGGTCGACGCGCAGGATGATGTGATCGCGCCGGCGGCGCTCGATCTCGCGCTCGAACTCCTCCGTGCGCTCGCTCGCGGCGACCTTGCGCGTGGCCTTGTAGTCGATCGGCAGCGGGTAGTGGCGCACCCACACCTCGCGGTCGCCGACGCATACGACGCCGCGGTCGAAGTCGACGTCGTAGTCCATGAGATCGCGGCAGCACTGCAGGAAGTTCCAGCGGTAGGTGCGCGTGTGGAAGCCGACGATGTCGTTGGAGAGCACGCCGTCGTAGATCTCGTTGCGCATGCGCTTGGGCAGCACGCGCCACGCATCGGGCTGCGTCCACGGGATGTGGATGAAGTGGTGCAGGAAGACGTCCGGGCGCGCCTCGCGGACGATCGTCGGCAGCGTGTAGAGGTGGTAGTCGTGGACCATCACGACCGGGTTCTCCTCGCCCTCGATCTGCTCGATGACCGCCCGCGCCAGGTCCTCGTTGACGGCCTTGTAGCCCTCGTCGAAGGCGCGGACCTCGTTCTCGCGGATGTCCGGCGCGTTGGACAGGTCCCACAGGTAGTGCTGGATGAACCACAGCATCGGGTTGGCGACGACGTTGTAGAAGCGGTCGTAGGCCTCCGGGTCGGAGAGGACGAGGCGCACGTGGAACTCGCCGCTCGCCGTGTCGACGACGAACGCCTTCCCGTCGCGCTCGCGCGACTGGCGCACGTCGCCCTCGGTCATCGCCGAGGCGATCCAGACAGCGTCGCGGTGCGTGACCAGGCCCGTGAGCGCGGTCACGAGGCCGCCGGTGCCGCGCGTGAACGAGCCGTCGACGTCGAACGTGACCGGCCCGCGGTTGGAGACGAGCACGAGCGGCGCCTGCGCCTTGGGACGCTCGTCGCTCATGGCCGCACCGGGTCGGTCTGCTTGGGCCGCGTGCCCAGCCGCACGCGCACGTCGCGAGGCTTGCCGTCGCGGTAGATGCGCAGCGTGACCTGCCGGCCGGGCCTGAAGTCCAGCAGCGCCTCGGCGAGCGCCGCCTCGTTCTCGAGCTTCTCGCCGTTGACGGCGGTGATGATGTCGCCGCCGACGGTGACATCGCGTGCCTGGAAGCGCCGCTCCTGGGTTCCGGCCCGCAGCCCCGCGTCGTCGGCCGGGCCGTCCGGCACGACTTCCTGCACCCACGCGCCGGCGGTGACGGGCAGGCGGAAGCGCCGCGCGAGCTGCGGGTAGATCCGCGTCGTCGCCACCCCGAGGTAGGCGTAATCGATCTTGCCGTCCTCGCGCAGCGCCGCCAGCGTGCGGCGCACCGTGTCGGCCGGAACGGCGTAGCCGACGCCCTCGCCGCCGCCCGAGCTCGTCTGGATCTGCGAGTTGATCCCGAGCACGTCGCCCTTGGCATTGACGAGCGGGCCGCCCGAGTTGCCCTGGTTGATCGCGGCGTCGGTTTGGATCGCGCCCCCGATCTCGAAGCCGGTCAGCGAGCGGATCGAGCGGTCGGTTGCCGACACGACACCGACCGACAGCGACTGCGGCTCGCCGAACGGCGAGCCGATCGCCGCCACCGGCGAGCCCACGCGCAGGTCGCGCGCGGTGCCCAGGCGCAGCGGACGCAGGGTCAGACCGGACGGATCGATCCGCAACAGCGCCACGTCGGCGTTGGCGTCATAGCCGACGATCCGCGCCGGCACCTGGTTTCCGTCCGCGAACGCGACGTAGACCTCCTTGGCCTCGCGGATCGACCGTCCCTCGCCCTGTGTCACGACGTGGGCGTTGGTCGCGATCTCGCCGCGCTCGTTGAGGACGAAGCCCGAGCCGAGCCCGGAGTCGCCGCCGCCGGGGACGCCGGGAACAGCGGCCGCACCGGACAGCACGCTGCGGATCGTCACCACGCCCGGCGCGTCGCGCTCGTAGATCCGTGACGGGTCGAAGGCGTCGTCGTCACCAGCGCCGCGTGTGACCTCGACCGTCGTCGTGCGCTCGATCGTGGTGACGGAAGCGTCGCTGTCGCCGCCGGCTGCGCCGTCGTCGCCTCCGCCGCAGCCGGCGACGACGAGCGCGATGAGCGCCGCGAGAAGGAGCGACGGCGCCGTCACGCCGGCAGCTCCAGCGAGAACGTCGTGCGCCCGGGTGCCGGATCGACGTCGAGCGAGCCCTGCATCCGCTCGGCGAGCTCGCGCGCGATCGCCAGGCCAAGGCCGGAGCCCTGCGCGTCGTCGGATGTGAAGAACGGCTCGAAGACGCGCTCGGCGGCAGCCCGGCTGATGCCGGGCCCGTCGTCGCTGACGGCCAGCCGGACCAACCCGTTGTCGCGCGCGGCGGACACCACGACCCCTGTACCCGTTGGCGTGTGTGTCAGCGCGTTGTCGATGAGGATCCGCAGGACCTGCGCCACGCGTTCAGGATCGCAGACGGCCTCGATCCGGTCGTCGCGCAGGCGAACGTCGAGCGTCGACTCGTGCTTGTCCAGCGCGGGCGCGAACTCCGCGCTGACGGCGCGGGTGAGCGCGCCGATGTCCGTCGGCTCGGGACGCAGCTCCAGCGACCCGGCCTCCAGGCGCGAGAGGTCGAGCAGGTCGGTGGCGAGCTTGCCCAGGCGCTCGACCTGCTCGCGCACCGTCGCGACGAACTGGCGCCGCGTGTCCTCGTCGAGGTCCTCGTCCTCCATGAGCTCGAGGAAGCCGCCGATCGAGAAGATCGGCGTGCGCAGCTCGTGCGATGCGGTGGCGATGAAGCGCCGGCGCGCGCTCTCCAATCGCGCGAGCTGGTGCTGCATGTCATCCAGGGCACGCGCG
>JAHWJM010000376.1 GCA_019348435.1 Actinomycetota bacterium | reverse complement strand
GGTCGTCGGGCAGCGCGGTGATCTTCACACCCGCGCGCGTCTTGTAGCGCGCGTTGATCGAGATCATCAGCGCGGTCATGCCCTCGACGCAACGGGCCATCTCCAGGCGCCCACCGTCGATGCAGCGCAGGCCGTCGATCGCGTCGATGAGGGCGGCGACGCGGCGCTTGTCGGGCCGCTTGTCGCCGCAGAGCACCACGTCCTCGTCGAGCTCGTGGTCCAGATCGCGCAGCGAGGCGGCGCTGACGGTGTGCAGCGCGCTGAGCACCGTGACGCCCTCGGGCACCATCTCCTGCGCCTGCTGGGCCGCCGAGCCCTGCCAGACGCCGAGCATGCGGGTCGCACGGCCGCCGACGGCGGCAGCCAGCGGCACCGTGCAGTCGACGAGAAGCTGCCCCGGGCGCAGCGCGTCGCGCAGGTTGTGCAACGTCTCGGCCTGGTTGCGAAACGGCACGCAGAGGATCACGAGCTCGTTGCGGCTGGCGGCGTCGTCATTCGCCAGGCCGGTGATCAGGCTCTGCGGTACGGCGTCGCGGGCGCGGACGGCGGTCTGCTCGGCGCGTGCGGCGTCGCGCGAGCCGACGGTGACGGCGCAGCCGGCGCGGGCGAGTCGTACGGCCAGGCCGAAGCCGAGCGCGCCGGAGGCGCCGATGATGGAGACCGGCTCGGCCAAGGCGCCATCGAGCATATCCGCCGGCGGCTCGGCGGCTCGGCGGCGCGGCGCCGGCGCCGGCCACTGGCGCGCAGCGGACACGGCGCTCAGCGTCCGCTGAACCGCGGGGGGCGCCGTTCGCGCAGCGCCCGCGTGGCCTCACGGAAGTCGTCGCTTGTCGCGCACAGTCGCTGGGCGGCGAGCTCTTGCTCGAGCGTGCCGGCCAGGCTGGGCCGCGCGGCGGCGTTCAGCACGCCCTTGGCCAGGCCGACCGCGAGGGGTGCGCAGCCCAGCAGTTCGTCGGCGAGCTGCGCGGTCGCCGCGTCGAGCGCGTCGGCGGGCGCGACGCGGTTGACGAGCCCGATCCGCTCGGCCTCCGTGCCGTCGATGAGCTTGGAGGCCATGATGAGCTCCTTCGCGCGGCCCAGGCCGACGAGGGCCGGCAGCCGCGAGCAGCCGCCGACGTCCGGGACCAGCCCGACCCGCGTCTCGACAAGACCGATGACCGCGTCGGCGGCCATCACGCGCATGTCGCAGGCGAGCGCGAGCTCGGCGGCGCCGCCGAGGCAGGCGCCATGGATCTGGGCGATCGTCGGCTTCGCCATGTCCTCGCAGAGGTTCCAGATCTGCAGGATCCCCCCGCGCCAGTCCTCCGTTCCGGTTGGATCGGCGGCAAGCGCGGCCAGATCGGCCGTGTCCATCCCGCTGGAGAACATCGTCCCGGCGCCGCGCAGGACGACGATCCGCACCGACGGCTCCCCGGCGGCGGCGTCGAGCGCCTCGCCGAGCTCCTCGATCAGCGCGGTGCTGAGGGCGTTGCGCTTCTCCGGGCGGTGCAGGACGACATGGCGGACCGCGTCTCGGTCCTCGACGTGGACGAGGCTCATGGGAGAACCCTAGAACCTCCGTGGCCGGTCACTACCCTTGCGGGCGATGGGCACCCCCACCGCCACCGAGCGTCGCGAGCTGGCCTTCGCCGGCGTCGCGCGCCAGGCGGCGATGGTGCGCGTCGGCGCCGTCACGCCACGCGAGCTCGTCGAGACGGCGCTCGACCGGATCGCGACGCTCGACCCGCAGCTGAACGCCTTTCGCGTCGTCTTCGCCGAGCGTGCGCTGCGCGAGGCCGACGAGGCGGCCAAGCGCCTCAGCACCGAGGAGGACCTGCCGCTGCTCGGGGTCCCGATCGCCGTCAAGGACGACACGCCGTTCGGCGGCGAGGCGCGCGTCTGCGGGTCGCACGCGTACGGCGATCCAGAGCCCGAGGACGCAGACTTCGTGCGCCTCGTGCGCGCGGCCGGTGCGATCGTCGTCGGCATCACGCGCACGCCGGAGCTCGCCGCCTGGCCGTTCACAGAGACAGTGCACGGTGGGATCACGCGCAACCCCTGGGACCCGCAGCGCACGTCGGGCGGCTCGAGCGGCGGCTCGGCGTCCGCGGTTGCCGCGGCGCTGGTGCCGGCCGCGACGGCCTCCGACGGGGCCGGCTCGATCCGCATCCCGGCCGCCTGCTGCGGGTTGTTCGGGTTGAAGGTCACGCGCGGCGCGATCACCACCGCGCCCGCCGACGAGCTCTTCGGCGGCCTGTCGGTCTACGGGTTTCTCACGCGCGACGTGGCCGACGCCGCGCTGCTCTACGAGGTCGCCACCGACCGGCCGTTCGTGGCCGCCGCGCGGCGCGATCCAGCGAGGCTGCGGATCGCGCTGTCGACGCGGATCCCGCCCGGCAGCAGTGCACGGCTGAGCGGCGACTGGCGCACCGCAGCGGAGTCGACGGCCGACCTGCTGCGCTCGCTCGGCCACAGCTACGCGGACCTGGAGCGGCAGGGGGTCTTCTTCGTCGTGGTCAAGGTCGAATGCCGCTACCGCGCCCCGGCCCGCTACGACGAGGAGTTCGACGACGTCTTCGTCTCCCGCCGCCCGGTACGCGACCCCACCCTCTACGCGAGCGTGCCGGCGGCGACGGATCCCGCGGAGGCGCCCGACGGCTGCGAGAGCTGGTTCGTGCTCGTCAATGCCCCGGCCGCACCCGGCCATGACTGGAACGCCTACGGCGACCACGTCCTCGAGCGCATGGCGGCCGGCGGGCTCGACGTGCGCGACCGGATCCGGGCCCGAACGCACCGCTCGCCCGCCGAGCTCGAGCGCGAGACCGGCGCCGTGGACGGGGCGATCTACGGAGATGCGCCGCACGGGCGCCTCGGGACCCTGAGGCGCCCGCCCAACCGGGTGCGCGGCGTCGACGGCCTGTGGCTGGTGGGCGGCACGACGCACCCGGGCGGCGGGCTGCCGCTGGTGATGCTCAGCGCGCAGATCGTGGCCCGCGCGATCGGGCCGGCGTGAGGAGGAGCGCGGCCGGCCTGGTGGCCGGGCTCGCTCTCGCGCTCGCAG
>JAHWJM010000375.1 GCA_019348435.1 Actinomycetota bacterium | reverse complement strand
CCCGCTCGCGCAGCTCGGTGAGGGTCGGCAGCGCGGCGCGGATCCGGGCGTCGTCGGTGATCCGGCCACGCTCCAGCGGGACGTTGAAGTCCACGCGGACGAGGATCCGCTCGCCCGCGATCCCCTCGAGTGAGTCCAGCGTCCGCACTACGGCTACAGCAGCTGCTGAACGAGGTCCACGCAGCGGCTCGAGTAGCCCCACTCGTTGTCGTACCACGACACGACCTTCACGAGCCTTCCCCCCATCACCGACGTCAGCTCGCCGTCGACGATCGACGAGTGCGGGTTGCCGACGATGTCGCTGGAGACGATCGGATCCTCGGTGTACTGCAGGATCCCCTCGAGCTCGGCGCCGGCGGCCTCCGCGAAGGCGCCGTTGACCTCGTCGACCGTCGTCTCGCGCTTGGCGACGAACGTGAGGTCGACGACCGATCCGGTCGGGACGGGGGCGCGGATGGCGAACCCGTGCAGCTTGCCGTTGAGCTCGGGCAGCACGAGGCCGACCGCCTTGGCGGCGCCGGTCGACGTCGGCACGAGGTTGATCGCGGACGCGCGGGCGCGACGCAGGTCCTTGTGCGGGCCGTCCTGGAGGTTCTGGTCGGCCGTGTAGGCGTGGATCGTCGTCATCAGCCCGTGCTCGATCCCGACGGCTTCGTGGACGACCTTGGCGAACGGCGCCAGGCAGTTCGTCGTGCACGACGCGGCGGAGATGACGTCGTGCGAGTCGGCGTTGTACTGGTCGAAGTTCACGCCGGGCACCACGGTGATGTCCTCGTCGCTCGCGGGCGCGGAGATGACGACCTTCTTCGCGCCGGCGTCGAGGTGCTTGGCGGCATCGTCGCGCTTGGTGAAGAAGCCGGTCGACTCGAGCACGACGTCGACCCCGAGGTCGCCCCAGCCGAGCGCCGCGGGATCCTTCTCGGCCATGACGAGGATCGACTTGCCGTCGACGACGAGACCGTCGTCGGAGAGGTCGACCGTGCCCGGGTAGGGCCCGAGGATCGAGTCGTAGCGCAGCAGGTGCGCGAGCGTCTCGTTGTCGGTGAGGTCGTTGACGGCGACCCACTCGATGTCGGCTTGTGCCGCCTGGGCGGCGCGGAAGACGTTACGGCCGATGCGGCCGAAGCCGTTGATTCCAACACGTACGGGCATGCGGGGTGAACTGTCCTTCCTGGGGATCTCTTGACGCGTCGGTACTGATGAAGGTTCTCCCGCCTCGGCGGAGGCGGAACACCCTACCGTTCTGGCGCCGGCGATCCTGGCCCGCCCGCCCACCCTCGCCCCCGCGTGACGGGGCGGCGCCGTCGTCACTACGGTGAGGCCATGTCAGAGAGCGTTCGCAGCATCGGCGCCATGGCGTCGCTGAACCGCGCCGAGACCGGCGACGACAGCTTCGTCCTCGTCGACCTGCGCCTGTATGCGCTCACCGACGCCGGCGAGCAGGTCGACGACCCGCAGCCCATGTCGCTCAGCGTCCGCTGCGAGCGCACGAAGCTCGCCGCGCTCGAGCTGTCGGTGCTCATGTCGATGCGCCTGAGCCGGCCACCGACGGGAGTGCGCCTCGAGGCGTGGCAGCGCGTCTGCCAAGCGCTTCGCGGCCGCGGGGTCCAAGCGGACCCGGCGACGCTGCATGCGCTGAAGTTCTCGCTCGTCCCGGACGGCGAGCTGCGCGCGGCGCAGCAGGCCGCTTGGCCGAGTAGCTAAAGCCTGCGGAGGCACGACCGTCCACGAGTGTCAGCTATTGCTCTATATCCGAGCACTATCTGACAAGCACCGTCCGATCCGGCGCGAACCCCGGTGCGCGCGGGGTTCACCGCGCCGGCCGGCGGGTAGCAGCCGTGCGTTCGCTTCGACCGACACGAGGAGACAGGACATGCCCGCCGGTTCCATCCGCACGGGGAACGACCCGAGGACCATCGAGGCGGGCATGCTGCTGATCGGCGCCGGCGCCATCCTGCTCTTCGTCTCCCTGTTTCTCGAGTGGTACGACCCGCGCCTCGACGCCTGGGAGATCTTCGAGGTGTGGGATCTCGTGCTTGCGCTGCTCGCGATCGTCGCGCTCGTCGCCGCTGCGAGCCGCCTGGGCATCGGTCCGCCGCGCCCGCCGAGCTGGCTCATCGGCCCGACGCTCGGGACGGAGCTGCGCAACAAGGCGATCATCGCGCTGGTCATCGCGCTGGTCGCGCAGCTGGCCTACCTCGCCATCCGCTTCCGGTGGACCTTCGCCGCCGGCACGGTGCTCGCAATGTTCCACGACGTGCTCATCGTGATCGGCATCTTCGCCTGGCTCGGCAAGCCGATCGACGGGGTGTTCCTGGCCGCGGCGCTGACCATCATCGGTGTCTCGGTCAACGACTCCGTCGTCACGATGGACCGCATCCGCGAGACCTGGTCGGAGAACCGGACGCGCAAGCTGCCCGGCGTCGTGAACCAGGCGATCATCGCGACGGCACCACGCACCATCAACACCGGTCTCGGTGCGTTCTTCATCCTGGGTGCGCTGACGTTCCTGGGCGGCCGGTCGCTGACCGACTTCGCGCTCGCGCTGCTCATCGGCCTGTTCGTCGGCACGTACTCCTCGGCCTTCGTCGCCTCGCCGCTGATGATGCTGCTGGAGAAGAAGAACAACGCGCCGCCGCCGCTGCCCAAGCGCAAGACGAGCAGCGCGTCGTCGCGTCCGCGGCCGCGCCCGAAGCCGGCTCCGCGACCGGCTCGTGTGGCGCGAGAGGGTGGAACCGTCTAGCACCGGCCGCACGACGAGGAGGACGAGGTGGAGAACGACTTCCAGCTCGTCCTCCTCGTCTCGTGCGGGGTCCTGCTCGTCGCGGTGCTGGCGGTCCGGCTGGCCAGCCGGACCGGGCTCCCCGCGCTGCTCATCTACCTGGGCGTCGGGCTGCTTCTCGGGGAGGCGGGGCTGGGGATCCAGTTCTCGGACTACGCGCTCACGGCGGAGCTGGGACTCGTCGCGCTCGCGCTGATCCTCGCCGAGGGCGGGCTGACGACGCGCTGGTCGGTCGTGCGCCCGGTGCTGCCGCTGGCCGTCGCGCTGGCGACGCTCGGGGTG
>JAHWJM010000374.1 GCA_019348435.1 Actinomycetota bacterium | reverse complement strand
TCGAGGCGGCCCACGCCGGCCTGGCGACGCTCGCCGGCGGCGGGGCGGCGCTTGCGTTCGCGGTCGCGCTGCTGGCGTCGGGCCTGTCGTCCTCGAGCGTCGGCACGTACTCCGGGCAGGTCGTCATGCAGGGCTTCATCCGCCGCCGCATCCCGCTCTTCGTACGCCGGGCCGTCACGATGACGCCGGCTCTTGTCGTCCTGGCGCTCGGTCTGCCGACGACCGAGACGCTCGTCATCTCGCAGGTCGTGCTGTCCTTCGGCATCCCGTTCGCGCTCGTGCCGCTGATCCTCTTCACGCGGCGCGCGGATCTCATGGGCGCGCTCGTCAACCGCCGCTCCACGACGGTCGCTGCGAGCCTCGTCGCCACGGTCATCATCGCGTTGAACGTCTTCCTCATCGGCGACACGCTGCTCGGCTGACAGATGCTGGATCGACCGAAAAGCGGTTCGTGATCGGTGCCCAATCGTCTCTTGACGCGCCGCGAACACCTCGCATACGTTGTCTTCTCGTGAGCACCGAAGCCCCGGCGGCAACTCCGATCACCGCCACCGGCACGCAGCCGCGCAACTACGACGGGCAGGTGATCGCGATCACCGTCTTCAGCACGATCAGGCTGCCCGGCCGGGTCTTCCTGCCGATCCTGTTCTTCGTCACCCGCAAGATCCCCAAGCTGACGGTGACGCTGCGCCAGCTGTCGTTCATCCACTTCGCGCGCTGGTCGATCATCGGCAGGCTCCCCTACAACGGACCGCCGCAGAAGAAGGGGCGCTTCCGCTACCCCCACATGTACTTCGAGAGCAACTTCAACGGCGGCTGGGAGGAGTACATCGATGCCTTCTCGCACATCCTGACCAACGGGATGACCGCGTTCTGGGGCACCTCCTACGGCTTTCCGAAGCCGCTGCCGACGGCGCCGTTCAAGCGCTACATCCAGGCCAACGAGACCGAGGCCGACCACTACTACTGCGCCTATCCCGACGCGACGAGCACGATGGTCCAGCGCGCGCTCGAGCTCGACACGAGGCTCGCGGCGCTCAGACGCGACGCCGGGCGCATCGACCCCGACGCGTTCGCGGCGGCCTACACGCGCTTCCTCACCGACGCGCAGAACGCGCTCTGAAGGATGTCCTCGGCGAACGTCGCAGGCCAGGCCTACGCCTTCATGGCGATGACGCCGGTCAAGCCCGGCGAGGAGAAGCCGCTGGCCGACTACCTGCGCGGCCTGCGCGGCCGCGGCGCGAGCCCGCTCGCGAAGCTTCCGCGCACGCACATCGGGCGCTTCGTGATCGTCCCGGACTTCCACAACGACCCGACCTGGAAGCAGCGCCGGGAAGAGCACCTCGACCTGAACTACCTGATCTTCACGAGCAACCTCGACGGCGACCTCGACAGCTACCTCGACGAGCTGTGCGAGAAGCTCGCGCCCGAGGCCCAGGAGATCTGGGGGCGCTGCGTCGGCTGCCCGGACCCGCCCAGGGGCGCGGCGCTGAAGAAGTACCTCGAGCACAACCAGATCAACACCGGCATCTTCTTCGCCGCCTACGGCCACGCGACGGTCGAGATGGTCAAGAAGGCGCTGAACGAGCGCGAGAAGATGATCGCGTTCGCGATCAGAGGGCAGGGCATGGAGCCCGAGGCGCTGCAGACTGCGTTTCTCGCCGAGTTCGGGGGCCCGAGCTGATGGCCGCGGTGCGGATGGACCTCGCCGACATCCAGGGCGACATCCTGCGCGCCTACGGCAACGACTACGACTGCACGACGTACGCCTTCGTCACGGTCGAGTGCCCGCCGGAGCAGGCGCGCGCCTGGTTCTCGGGGCTGCTCGACCACGTGACGACGGCCGAGCCGTGGCCGGCCGGCGAGAAGCCGCTGACGACGCTCAACGTCGCGGTGACCGCTGCCGGGTTGCGCGCGCTCGGCGCCTCGGACAAGGCCGTGGGCTCGTTCTCGCGCGAGTTTCGCGACGGGATGGCGAGCCGCGCCACGCTGCTCGGCGACGTCGGCCCGAGCGATCCGAAGAGCTGGGAGCCCGGGCTCGGCACCGGCGAGGCGCATGTCCTGCTGACGATCAACGCGCAGCAGACGGCCGACCACCAGCGCGCGCTGGGCAAGATGAAGGACGCGATGGACGCCGCCGGCGGGCTGCGGATCGTCTACCAGGAGGACACGGAGCTGCTGCCGGGCTCGCGCGAGCACTTCGGCTACGCCGACGGCTTCGCGCAGCCGGCGATCGAGGGGACGAGCGACGACAAGGCGCGCGGCGGCGGCGTGCCGCTGAAGGGCGGCAAGTGGCGCGCGCTCGCGCCCGGCGAGTTCATCCTCGGCTACCCCGACGAGGACACCCGCGTCGATCCCAAGAGGCGGCTGCCGAACGCGCCCGCCACGCCGCTGGGTCGCAGCGGCACCTACATGGTCTGGCGCAAGCTCTACCAGGACGTCGCGCTCTGGCGGCGGGTCATGCGCGACGCGGCGAAGCTTTACCAGGACGGCGACGAGCACAAGCTGTCGGCGAAGGTCGTCGGGCGCTGGACCAACGGCGCACCGCTCGTGCACTACCCCGACAAGGCGCCCGACGGCTATGAGCCGAAGACGGCCAAGGACGTCAACGACTTTCGCTACGACGAGGACGTCGACGGCATGCGCTGCCCGCTGGGCGCGCACATCCGCCGCTCCAACCCGCGCGACGCGCTCGGCGCCGTGGCCGGTCCGAAGGGTGTGATCGGCTTCGAGGGCCACTTGAGCTTCCGTCACCGGATGATCCGGCGCGGGATGCCCTACGGCAAGGTCCTGCCCGAGGGCGCCGTCGACGACGACGGCGAGGACCGCGGGCTCGTCTTCGTGAGCTTCCAGGCCAGCATCTCGCGGCAGTTCGAGGGCGTGCAGGTGCAGTGGCTGAACGCCGGCAACATCTTCGGGCTCGGTCACGACAAGGACTTCCTGCTCGGCGACCCGCACGGGACCGGCAAGATGACGATCCAGGGCAGGTCGCCGTTCTTCCTCTCGCCGCAGGAGGTCTTCGTGCGCACCCGCGGCGGCGAGTACCTGTTCGTGCCCGGGATGACCGCG
>JAHWJM010000373.1 GCA_019348435.1 Actinomycetota bacterium | reverse complement strand
GCTTGTTCCTGGCGGAAGCCAATCAATGGCCGGAGGATGCCGTCGCGTATTTCGGCGATGGCGACGAGTGCCAGATGGCCTTTCACTTCCCAGTGATGCCGCGGTTGTTCATGGCGATTCACCGCGAGGATCGGTTCCCGATCACCGACATCATGGACCAGACGCCGACCATTCCCGATAACTGCCAATGGGCGATGTTTCTCCGCAACCACGACGAGCTGACGCTCGAGATGGTCACCGACGAGGAACGCGACTACATGTACACCGAGTACGCCAAGGACCCGCGGATGAAGCTCAACCTCGGCATCCGCCGCCGCCTCGCGCCGCTCATGGACGGCGGCCGCGACGAGATCGAGCTGCTGCACGCGATGCTCTTCAGCCTTCCGGGTTCGCCGGTCCTCTACTACGGGGACGAGATAGCCATGGGCGACAACGTCTACCTCGGCGACCGCGACGGCGTGCGCACCCCGATGCAGTGGACCGGCGACCGCAACGGCGGCTTCAGCCGTGCAGACTTCGCCCAGCTCTACGCGCCGCCGCTGATGGACCCCGTGTACGGCTACCAGGCGGTCAACGTCGAGGCCCAGCTGCGCACGCCGAGCTCGCTGCTGCGCTGGCTGCGGCGCTTCATCGCGCTCAGAAAGGAGCATCCGGTGTTCGGCCTCGGCACGTTCGAGGCGCTGACGCCCGCCAATCCGAAGATCTTCGCCTGCGTTCGCACCTACGAGGACGACGTCGTGCTGTGCGTGCACAACGTCGGGCGCTCGGCGCAGGCGGTCGAGCTCGACCTGAGCTGGTACAGCGGCCGCCGCCCGGTGGAGATGTTCGGGCGGGCCGCCTTCCCGCGCATCGGCGAGCTGCCCTACCTGTTGACCCTCGCGCCGCGCGGGTTCTTCTGGTTCACCCTTGAGGAGGACCCCGAGTGAGCTTGCCCGACCACATCGACCGCCCGCTCGAGGAGTGGGTCACCAAGCAGCGCTGGTTTGCCTCCAAGTCGCGCGAGGTCGCCTCGGTCACGGTGCTCGAGCGGGTCGCCCTGAGCGAATCGCCGGCGCTCGAGATCGAGTTCGTCGAGACGCGCTTTCAGTCCGGCACGCACGAGCTCTACCAGCTGCTGCCGGGCGAGGACGGCGCGCTGCGGCTGCTCGCCGGCATGCTCGGCGCGGAGGCCGTCGTCGACGGGGTGTCATTCCACGGGGGCCTGGAGCCGACCGGCGACATCCGCCCGATGGGCGCCGAGCAGTCCAACTCGTCGATCGTCTTCGGCGAGCAGCAGGTGCTGAAGGTCTTTCGGCGCCTCGAGCCCGGCCTGAACCCGGAGCTCGAGATGCTGCGCTTCCTGTCCTCGCGGGGATTTGAGAACGTCGCCACGCTGACGGGCTGGTACGACTACTCCGGCGAGCTCATGCAGGCGACGCTGGGGATCATGCAGGAGTTCATCGGCGAGGCGCGCGACGGTTGGGAGCTCGCCCTCGACGACCCGGCGGGGGTGCTCGCGCGGGTCCCCGAGCTCGGCGCGGCGACGGGGGAGATGCACAGCGTGCTCGCATCGGACATGAACGACCCGGCATTCGCGCCGGAGGAGCCCAGCGCCGAGGCCCTGTCGCTGCTGACGGCGACAATCGACGAGCAGATCGAGCAGGTGTTCCTCGACCTGCCGCCCGACGATCCCGCGCTGGACCCGATCGCCGGCCGCGGCCAGGAGGTGCGCGAGCGCCTGCAGGCGATGTCGCACGTCGGCGTGGGCGGGCGGCTGATCCGACACCACGGCGACTACCACCTCGGACAGACGATGCTGCGCGACGCCGGCTGGATCATCCTGGACTTCGAGGGCGAGCCTGCCCGCTCGCTGCTCGAGCGCCGCCGCAAGCGCTCGCCGCTGCGCGACGTGGCGGGCATGCTGCGCTCGTTCGCCTACGCCGCGTCGGGCTCCGAGCTGCTGCGCGGGGTGCCCGCGCCGGAAGGCTGGGAGGAGCAGGCGCGCAGCGGCTTCCTGGAGACGTACATGGCGACCGTCGACCCGTCGCTGCTGCCGGCGGGGCGGCCCGCGATCGAGAAGCTGCTGGCGATCTTCGAACTCGAGAAGGCGGTCTACGAACTGCGCTACGAGCTCAACAACCGCCCCGAATGGGTGGCGATTCCCGTCGCGGGAATCGCCCGACTGCTGCAAGAGGACGACGATGACTGACTCCGCCCCTGTGACCACCGCCGAGCTCGACCAGCTCGTCGCCCGTGACCACCACGATCCGCACGCGATCCTCGGTGCCCACACCTCTGCCGACGGGGTGACGATCCGCGCGCTGCACCCGGCCGCTGAAGCGGTCGTCGTGCTGCCCGAAGGCGTGGAGCTCGATCGCGTCCATCCCGCCGGCCTGTTCGAGGGCGAGCTGCGCGGCGCCTCGCTGCCACACGAGTATGAGCTCGAGGTGCGCTACCCCGACGGCGGCACCTGGGTCACGCAGGACCCGTACCGCTTTGCGCCGACGCTGTCGGACATGGACGAGCACCTCTTCCGCGAGGGCCGCCACGAGCAGCTGTGGTCGAAGATGGGCGCACATCCGCGCGAGCTCGACGGCGTTCGCGGCACGTCGTTCGCCGTCTGGGCGCCCGCCGCGCGGTCGGTCTCCGTCGTCGGCGACTTCAACTTCTGGGACGGGCGCCTGCACATGATGCGCACGCTCGGCGGCTCGGGGATCTGGGAGCTGTTCGTGCCCGCCGTCGGCGACGGCGCACGCTACAAGTTCGAGATCCGCGCGCAGTCCGGCGAGCTGCTGCTGAAGGCCGACCCGTTCGCGTTCCAGACCGAGCCGCCGCCGCAGACGTCGTCGATCGTGCACGAGTCCACCTACGAGTGGAACGACGCCGACTACCTCGTCGCGCGCGCGGCGGCCAAGCCGCACGAGCGGCCGATGGCGGTCTACGAGGTGCACCTCGGCTCGTGGCGGCGCAACCCGCTGGAGGACAACCGCTCGCTGACGTACCTCGAGCTCGCCGACGAGCTGTCGGCCTACGTCACGGATCTGGGCTTCACGCACATCGAGCTGATGCCCGTGATGGCGCACCCGTTCAGCGGCTCGTGGGGCTA
>JAHWJM010000372.1 GCA_019348435.1 Actinomycetota bacterium | reverse complement strand
CGCCCGCCGAGCGCGCGAGCGCGGCGGTAGCGAGCGCCGCCGCCGAGCCTGTCGACAAGGGCGCCGCGCAGTACGGCGGCGCCGGCCCGAAGGCGGTCGCGGCGCTCAAGGAGGCGCTCGAGCACAAGGGCACGCCCTACCTGTGGGGCGGATCGACGCCGGAGACCGGCTTCGACTGCTCGGGGCTGGTGCAGTGGGCCTACGCCCAGCAGGGCATCCGGATCCCGCGCGTGACCGATCAGCAGATCCTCGCCCCGAACGGAACCGAGGTGAAGCGCGGCGATCTTCTCCCCGGCGACCTCGTCTTCTTCCGCGATCCTTCCGGCTACGTCTACCACGTCGGGATCTCGCTCGGCGGCGACCGCTTCCTGCACGCGCCGCGCACCGGCGACGTCGTCAAGGAGAGCTCGCTCGACGAGCCGTACTACGCCGAGAGGTTCACCGGCAGCCGGCGCTTCGACGAGGCATCGGGGCAGGGCGCCGCCGCGACGGAGGCGGCCGCCGCGCCCGACCCAGCGGCGGTCGAGGCCGCGCAGGCCGCGCGCGCGCGCGACGCCGAGGAGGTCAAGCGCCCGAACACCCTGACCTTCAAGGCGCTGAGCCGGCAGGAGGCGATCCAGCACAGCTCAACCGTGCAGTTCATGCGCGCGATCCGTCCCGAGGAGGCCGCCGGCTACCGGCGGGCGTCGGTCGCCGACAGCGCCGCGGCGGCGCTCGACGGGCCGACGGACTACCCCGGCGACGACGCTGCGAAGTCGCAGCTGGCCACCTGGATGGCCCGCAAGGCCGCGGAGGCGGGGCTGCCGCGCGAGCTGCCGGTGATGGCCGCGCTCGTGGAGTCGAACCTCACGAACATTCAGGGCGGCGACCGCGATTCGGTCGGGTTCTTCCAGATGCGCCTCGGAATCTGGAACAAGGGCGAGTACGCCGGCTATCCCTCGAAGCCCGAGCTGCAGCTGAAGTGGTTCATCGACACCGCCCTGGCCGTGAAGAAGCAGCGGCTCGCGCGCGGTGAGACCGGCTTTCTCACCGATCCGTCGAAGTGGGGCGAGTGGGTCGCCGACGTCGAGCGCCCGCAGGAGAACCTGCGCTACAAGTACGCGCTCCAGCTTCAGCGGGCGCGCCAGCTGCTCGGCGGCTAGGTCGGCTCCGCCGTCCGCCTGGCATCCTCCCGACCGGGTCGCGACTGCACCGCCCGACTGCGCTCGCCGCGTCTTGCGTCCGGTCACGAGCCGTGGTTGCGACGGCAACGATCCGGGCGCGAGCCGATACCGTCGGCACCGACACAGCGACCCGGGCGGGCTCTGACTCCACCCAGCCGGGGCGATCGGCACGGTTGCCGCCCCGGCTCGTCAAGGCACTAATCCGGCGCAGATAGCACGTACGCCAGGCGATGCGCCGCACGACCGGATCGCGCGGCCCATGCGCTGCCGGCTCATCCGCCGCCGCCTCCTCCTCCTCCAGTTCCTGGGTCTGGCGGAGCCGGCGGTGGAGGCGGGGGCGGAGGCGCAGCGGGAGTTTGAGGCGGTGGCGGTGGAGGCGGGGGCGCCGGAGCTGGCGGGGGGGTACTCGGCCTGGTCCCGCCCGGCTTTGGCTTCGGCTTGGGCGGCGTGGACGGCGTGGGCACGTCGAGCTCGGGGTGGCCGGCGCGCTCCAGCGCCTTGTTCGCCGCCGGCAGCTTGGCGTGAGCGCGTTTGACCGCCTTGGCGGCGCGCGCGATCGTCCTGGCGTCGTTGTCGCGGTACGCCTTTGACAGCAGGGCAAAGCCCGACGACGCGTCGCTGAGGAACACCGCGACCTTAGCGTTCAGGCCGTCGTCGAGTGGGTTGACCCTCGCGCGGCTGAGCGCTCGGCGAGCGTCGCGGTAGGCGCCAGCCAGGCGGCGGGCGACGGCGGCCCTCCCGCGGGGCGTGCGCGCGGCACGCAGGTCGGCGTTCAGGGTTCGCAGCTGGCGCGTGAGCACGGCGAACGTCTTGTCGAGCGTGGCGCTGTAGTCCTCGCTGGGCTCGATCGCCAGCCGCGTCGCCGACTTCAGCCGCAGGCTGTCGGCGATCGCCGCGCAGCCCTGTTCGGTCGCGCCCGGCGCGATGGCGCAGGCGACGAGCGCCACGCCGTCGGTGGTGAGCGCCGCATGCACCGTGAGCCGCTCGCGCAGACCGCGCAGTGCGAGGGCGTCGTAGCGGTAGGCCTCGCGACCGGCGAGCTGGACGGTGGTCGGCTTCGGCGTGCGCCCGGCGAGCGCCGCGCGCAGCTCGCGCGGCAGCAGCGTGACGTCAGCGCGGCCACGGACGAGCTCGGCCACGACGAAGACGCCATCGCCGGGGGCGCCCGCGACCGCGCCGCGCGTCTGGAACCCGGGCACGTCCGGCACGCCCCGCTGCCGCCACCGCGCGGGAAGAGTGAGACTCAAGTCGGCGTTCTCGAGCACCGTCGAAGTGAGGGCGCCGGGGTCGGTCGCGGGCGGCTTGTCGCCGCTGCCGAGCGCGACGACCAGCGCCGCGAGCGCCAGCGCGGCGAGCGCGACGAGCGCGGCGACGGCCGCGACGAGCGCGTCGCGCCGCCGCCCGCGGCCGGGCGGCCGCTGCTGCGGCGAGCGCTCGACGGGCTGCTGCCGCGGGCGGCGCTCGGCCGGCCGCTGCTGCCGCGAGCCCTCCGCCGGCCGCTCCTGCGGGGAGTCCTCATCGACCACGTCGGGCATGACGGTCGGCAGGTCGCGCCCGGGGTCGGGCCGTGACAACGAATCCGGGCGCTCCGGCGCGCGCACATCCGCGGGCGCCGGCTCGGGCGGCGTCGTGGGTGGCCGGCGTGGCGCGACGGTCTCGAAGTTCGACTCCTTCGCCGGCGGCGGAGCGGGCGCGGGGGGCTCGGCGCGCGCCGCGGGTCGGATGTGGTGGAGGGGCCGCACCGGCCGCTCCAGAGGAGGCAGTCATGTACACCTTCGCCATCGTCGTGCTCCTGGCGCTCGCCACCGTGAAGCTCGTCGACTTCCTCGCCGACAACGTCGAGCCGGCCATGCGGTTCCGCTCGCTGCTCACGTTCGTCGTCGCCATCGGCACCGTCGCCCTGCTCGACTGGTCCATGTTCGACGGCTTCG
>JAHWJM010000371.1 GCA_019348435.1 Actinomycetota bacterium | reverse complement strand
CGGCCTCGCGGCCGCCCAGTCCGGCACCGCGCAGGGCGCGGCGCTTTTGAGCATCTACTCGGCGGGCCTGGCGATCCCGTTTTTGCTGTCCGCGCTGGCCTACAGCGCGGGGCGCCAACGGCTTGGCTGGATGCGCCGCCACCACGCCGCGATCCAAATCGCCTCCGGGGCGCTGCTGATCGCGATCGGCGTGCTCGTGCTCACCGACCAGCTGTTCTGGCTGAACATCGAAGCGCAGAAGCTGCTTGACCGCGTCGGCCTGAACTTCTTTCAGTCGCTGTAAGAGCCGCGGCGCCGAGCACCGCCCTCGGCGGCCTCGCGCGCATCTCGCGTCAGGCGGCTGTGCCGGCGTCGTGACCGGCTCGGAGCGTTCAGGCGATGGGGGCCTGCGACGGCGGGCCGAAGAAGAGGTACAGCTCGTGTCCGTCAGCCAGTTTGAACGATGCTTCTGGGGGGACCTCTTTGAACGTCTGCGCGTTCTTCTCCTTCACCCACATGCGAACGCGCTCTCTCCCGTCAGAGCGGTAGGGGCCGAGCCGATCACGACCGAATTCCACGCCCCACAGCGCCATGAACTGACCGATCGTCGCGGTCCCCTGCTCGATGCCTTCGAGGTGGATCTCTCCGTCCGGTTCGTGAGTGTGCATCGGCTGATGTGCCGATCCGAGACCCATGTCGCCGGGGACTTCGATCTTCTCGTCTCGTACGACGACATTGAGCTTCGCGTGCACGTGAGGCCCGTTACCTGGCCTCATGCCGGCACGCTCGACGCGCTCCTCGACCCCTTCGGGCGAGTAACCGAAGGTAGTGGGCGGTCCGGCTTGCCATGGCTTCAAGGCGACGAGGCCGACTACGGCGATCACCGCGACGACGCTGGCGCCCGCCGCGACGCGTAGCCGCCGGCGCCTCTCCGCGCGCCGTCGTTGCTCCTCCTTCGCCAAGCGCTCGCGGCGCAGGCGCTCCTTCTCTTCCTTGCGACTCGACAATGGTGGTTGCGGTTTCCCTGTTCGAACTGACTATTACGCACCATAGTACTAAGCCGCATAGGATCAAGCGCCGCAGGGGCGGCGGTTTCTCCTGGTGGTCATCGATCGGGTGTTCTGGCTGAACATCGACGCGCAGAAGCTTCTCGACGCCGCCGGCGTGAACTTCTTTGCGTCGCTGTAGCTGCTAGATCGGCCAAAGCCCGGCTTGAGGGAGACGTCTGGGCGCGGACCGGCCGCGGTGTTTCTTCATCCTGCCTTTGAGGGAGGAACTCATCTTGGACTTGCTGCGCAGAGAGCTGGCAGCGACGTCGTTGGTCGTGGCGGTGGACGGCCAGGGCGTTCAATCGGGTGTGGTTGACGATCGGGGAGCGGGGCGTGGTCGCTGAGCCGGTGACGTTGCCGGTGCTGCGCGAGGGCATTGACGAGCTCGAGCGCCTGATAGCAGCCAGCGGCGTCATCGCGCCGCCGGTGATTGGGCTGGAAGCGACCGGGCGCTGCATAGTGCGTAGGCGGGAGATCGAGCGGCGCCGGCGGGGCTCGCTGCGGTTGTTCGCGCCGTCAGAAATAAGCCCCAGACGTGGTCAGTAGGGATCGCGGCGGTTCAAGGCAGACGATCGTGACTGCGCCGCGACGATCTGGCTGCTGCGCGAGGGCGCCGCCCGCGGCTGGAGCCGCAGATCGTCGAGTCGATCTTGGGCACGTTCGTCATCGTCACCAGCTCGTCGACGCGCGCCGCGTGCTGCAGCAGCGCCTTCATGATCAGGTCAACGCGCTGTCCGTGACGTTTCTGGCGCGCCTGCGGCGACGACTGCTGCCGCTGCTCGTGCGAGGGAGCGTTCGTCCGGTCGCTACCTCTGCGGGTAGTCGAGCTTTCTCGTTATCAGGTGTCCGGGGCTGAGGATCCGCTCGCGCCGAATCCGGAAGCGCTCGTCGATCCACATCCGGTACCAGATCCTCGACGCCGGCAGGGCGAACGCGAGCTCCCTCAGTCCATCCTCTTCGTCGAGCACGCGCACGTCGACCGCGCCTCGCTGGTAGAGCTCGGTGTCGAGGAACTCCTTGCCGGACATGCGGAAGCCCAACGCGCGATTGGTGGACCCAGGGCCGCTGGTCACCCGCTCCGTCCCCTTGACCGCGGGGGCCTGCCTCAACGTCCGGATGACCTTCCCGAGCAGATCCGCCCGCTCTTCGCCGGGTGGCCAGGCGACCTCGAACCGCGCCTCGCCGCCGCTCCACTCGGGAGCGGATACGTGCGCGGTGATCGTCGTCGTTCCTTTCGGGAGTCGATAGCGGATCGTGAAGCACCCGTCGCCGCACGGGCGGGGGCGGAGGTCCGTGGAGACGCCGTTCGGTTTCCGCGCCTCGGCCGTCAGCCGAGCGCCCGCGGCGAGTCCCGACGAGGGCAGGACGACTTCGAAGCGCAGCTCATCGCGCGTGACGGCGCTGCCGACGACGAGGTGTCCGGCGAGGTCGGCCAGCCGGATCGCCGGTCCTTTCAGCGGGGGCGGGCCGAGGATCGCGCGCGTGTTGGCCGGTGCGCTTCGCGGGGGCGGGACGTTGGCGAGGATCGCGCCGGCGGCGAGCACGGCGAGCAGCATCAGCGCTTCCGCGGCGGTCAGCCGGCGCAGGAGCTGGGCAGCGGCCCGCCGCGGCTCCGGGAGCGCGCGGACGAGCGCAGCGATCGCGAGGGCGACGGCGACCGCGAGCAGGACGACGCGCAGGGGGGTCGTCCACGCCGCTTCGGCAGCGCCCTCCACGGCTCCGGCTCGAGCGACCGCGGCGAGGATCGCGCTCGCCAGCAGCCCGGCGAGGGCGGCGGCGAGAATCCTTGCCGCTTTGCGCGCTCGCTTGCGCGGATCACGCACCTCTTGCAGTCGCCGGAGACGCAAGGCGAGGTAGACGAGGGAGCCGACGAAGAGCGCTAAGGCGGCCAGCCAGGCAGGCTGCGGGCTCACCAAGGCCGCAACGAGTGCGATGGTCCCGGCGGCGGCGAGGAGGTGCGCGACGTGCAGGCGCGTGCGCGCCGGCTCGCCGGGCGTGCGCGGCGGAAGGGCCAGGAGGCGGGCGGCGAGCGCGACCGCGAGCGCGAGACCGACCAGGGCGCCCAGATCG
>JAHWJM010000370.1 GCA_019348435.1 Actinomycetota bacterium | reverse complement strand
GTCGTCATAGGCGCCGGTGCCCTCGGCGTCCTTGTGCTCGGGGATCCCGAACAGCAGGACGGCGGGGAGGCCGAGCGCCGCCGCCTCGCCGGCCTCCTCGACGGCGGCGGAGATCGAGAGGCGGTCGATCCCCGGCAGCGAGCCGATCGGGGCGCGGCGCGTGGCGCCGGCCTGCACGAAGAGCGGCAGGACGAGGTCCGCCGGGCTCAGGCGCGTCTCGCGGACGAGGTCGCGCAGGACGGGCGTCGCGCGCAGCCGCCGCAGGCGGGTGGCGGGAAATGGCATGTCCCAAGCGTACCGGCGCCCCGAGGACGGCTCGCCTGGATGCGACGGCGTGCGCTGCGTCGAGGACGCGGACGGCTAGCCGCGGGCGGTCGGGACCGCCTGGGCGGGCGGCTCGTCGGGGGCGGGCGGTTCTCGCTCGGGTGGCGGAGGCGGCTCGGGTGGCGCCTTCACGGGCGCGCTGACGACCAGCGGCGAGGCCGTCTCCCACGGCTCGAAGACGAGGTGGCGCCTGAGGTAGACGGCCGTCTCGCGCAGCACCGCCGCGATCGGCAGCGCGACCAGCGCGCCGACGAGGCCGTGCATGTGTCCGCCGAGCAGCAGGGCGAAGATGACGAGCAGCGGGTTGAGGCGCAGCGCCCGGCCGAAGACGTTGGGCGCGACGATGTGGCCCTCGAGCTGCTGCAGCGCGACGAACAGCAGCACGACCCAGAGCGCCGTGAGCGGGTCCTGCACGAGCGCGACGAGCACCGGCGGCAGGGCACCGAGGACGGGGCCGACGTAGGGCACGAGCTCCATGACCCCGAAGAACAGGCCGAAGGCAAAGGCGTACGTGCGTCCATCGGGGAAGATCCCGAGCACGCCGAAGATCCACAGGGCGACCCCCGCCGACACGCCCATGATCGTGCTGAAGAGGATCTGCCCTCGCACGTAGCCGAAGACCGCGTGCTGCACGCGCGTCGGGTAGTCGTCCTGCGGCGTGCCGTCGCCCGGCGGCATGAAGGAGCGCACGAGCCGCCCGATCGGCGGCGCGTAGATGAGCATGTAGATCGAGATGACGACGACGAGGATCATGTAGAACGACAGCTCGACGAGCAGGCGCAGCAGCTCGCCGGTGAAGGAGACGATCTCGCCCGACCCCGTGACGATCTGGTCCTGCAGGCTGGCCAGCGCGCTGTCGCTCTCTCCCTTGATCTGGACGTTGACGCCCTGGTCGTCGAAGAAGGTCTGCACGTCGTCGAGCAGCGCGCTCGCGTCGTCGACGAGGCCCGGCACGTCGTTGGCGAACGACGTCGCCTGATCGGAGACCGGTCCTGCGGCGAGGAAGCCGAGGAACGGCAGCGCCGTGAAGAACGCGACGTAGACGGCGATGACGGCCACCGTGCGCGGGATGCGCGCGCGCTGGACGAGCATGACGAGTGGGTTGAGGATCAGCGCGATGACCGCCGCGACGACGAACAGCAGGAGCACGACGCCCGCCGCGTTGGCGAGCGCGTAGAGCGCGAGCACCGCGAGCGGCAGCATGACGAGTTGCACCCAGCGCGCGACGACGACCGGAGCGCCGCGAGGCGCCGGCGGCGAGCCCCGCGCGGGCGCGGGCGGGATGTCGGTGACCTCGTCAGCCATCCCCTGCGTCAGAGTATGTCCCGTGCCAGAGACGGTCGCGAGCATCCTGTTCATCGGCGACGTCGTCGGCTCGCTCGGCCGGCACACCCTGCTGAACCTGCTGCCGGCGCTGCGCGAGCGCCATGATCCGACGTTCATCGTCGTCAACGGCGAGAACGCCGCCGGCGGACTGGGCATCACGCCGAAGATCGCCGACGAGCTGTTCGCGGCCGGCGTCGACGTCATCACGCTCGGCAACCACGCCTATCACCGGCGCGAGATCTTTTCCTACCTGGATTCGCACGAGGCCATCCTGCGGCCCTACAACTACCTGCGCAGCCAACCGGGGCACGGCGCGTGCGTGGTGCAGAGCTCCGGCGGGGGCCGGTTGGGGGTGGTGAACCTGAGCGGCAACCTGTTCCTGCGCGCGGGACGCCCGGCGTTCACCGACATCGAGGTCGCGCTGGGCGAGCTGGCGGGTCGCGTCGACCACGTGCTGGTGGATTTTCATGCCGAGGCCACGAGCGAGAAGGTGGCGCTCGGGTGGTACCTCGATGGCCGGGTGAGCGCGGTGGTCGGCACGCACACCCATGTACCCACAGCCGACGGACGCGTGCTGCCCGGCGGGACCGCCTACATCACCGACGTCGGCATGACCGGCCCGCGCGGCGGCGTGATCGGCGTGCGCAAGGAGCAGTCGATCCGCGGCTTCGTCACTCACATGAACGAGCGGCACGAGACCTCCGAGGACGACCCCTGGCTGATGGGGGTGCTGGTGCGCTGCTCGCAGGCGATGCGGGCGGACTCGATCGAGCAGGTGCTGCTGCCGGCCGCATGAGCGGCCGTGTAGCGCTTCAATCGTCCGCCGGCTCGAACTGGATGCCGCGATCGCCGTCGATCGGCTTGCGGTGATCGACGAACCCGGCCCGGATGGCGAACGGGATGCCGTAGGGGAATGCCGAGCAGCGCATGCCGACGCCGGGGTTGCGGTCGCGATGGCGGCACAGGTGGCAGATGCCTCCCTTGGGCATCGGCCCCTCATGGGTCGTCACTGGGCTCACGGGCGGGAAATCTAGCGGCGGTGGGATATGTGAGGCCGCCGTTCGCCCACGACTCGAAGAGCTCGGCCTGGTACGCGGACTTCAGGCTGCGCCGAGATGCTCGAGGATCAGCCCGGTGACGATGTGCGGCTGCTGCACCGAGGCGAGGTGCGCCGCGTCGGCGACGAGCTCGAGGCGCGCGCCGGGGATCGCCTCGGCGATGAGCTGCTGGTGCTCGGGCGCCGACGCGGGATCCTCCGCCCCCGAGACGACGAGGGTCGGGGCGCCGATGCGGGGCAGGTCGCCGCGCAGGTCCATGCGCTCGATCGCGCCGCAGCAGGCGGCGTAGCCGTCCGGCTCGATCTCGTAGCGCCACCGGGCGACCGGCAGCGGGCCCGCCTTCACGTCCCACGCGATGGCGCGTGGCTCCTCGCACTCGACGATCGTCGAGCGCGTC
>JAHWJM010000036.1 GCA_019348435.1 Actinomycetota bacterium | reverse complement strand
CACGCGGACGTCGACGTCTTCCGCACGCTGCGCGCGCAGTTCGTGGGCGAGGGGCGCGTCGCGACGCTCGCGACGAACTTCCGCTCGCACGGCGCGATCCTCGACACGATCAACGCCGCGTTCGCGCCGCGCATGGGCGAGCGCTTCGTCGCGCTGCGGGAGGGCCGCACGACCGAGCCCGCTCGCGCACCGCTCGTCGAGCTGCTGATCACCGACCAGGCGGGCTGGGAGGACGTCGACCTCGGCGAGCTGCGGCCGGGCACGAAGGCCTGGCGCCAGGCCGAGGCGCGGCTGCTCGCCCAGCGCGTGCGCGAGCTCGTCGACGCCGGCCTGCACCGCCCCGAGGACGTCGTCGTGCTGCTGCGCGCGCTCGGCGACCTGCCCGTCTACGAGCGCGCGCTCGAGGACCAGGGACTGCTGACGCTGTCGGTCGGCGGGCGCGGCTACTGGGGGCGGCAGGTCGTGCGCGACCTCTGCGCCTGGCTCGCCGCGCTCGCCAACCCGCGCGACGAGATCGCGCTCTACGGCGTCCTGGCGTCGCCGCTGGTCGGCCTCTCGTCCGATGCGCTCGCGCACTGCGCGCGCGCCGGGGGGAAGGGCAACACATGGCGGGCGATCGAAGGCGACGGCGAGCTGCGCGAGCACCTGACGCCCGACGACCGTGAGCGCCTGGACGTCTTCGCGACGCGCTTTGCCCGTGAGCGCGCGCTCGCGCCGCGCCTGGCGCTCGACGAGCTGCTGCGCCGCGTCGTCGACGCCACGGGCTATGACCTGCACGTGCTGTCGCTTGCGGGCGGCGAGCGGCGGCTGGCGAACGTGCACAAGCTGCCGCGCCTCGCGGCCGCCTTCGAGCGCGACCGGGGCCGCGATGTGCGCGGCCTCGCCGATCTCGCCACCGCCGAGCTCGAGGCCGAGGCGCGCGAGACCGACGCGCCCGTCGAGCTCGGCGACGTCAAGGCGGTGCGGCTCATGTCCGTGCATGCCGCGAAGGGCCTCGAGTTCCCCGTCGTCTGCATCGCCGACCTCGGCCGCCAGCGGCCGCCGGACGGCGACGAGGATCTGCTCGTCGCCGAGGGAAAGGTCGGCCTGCGGCTCGTCGGCCTCGACGGCTCCAGCACGCCGGCGCTCGCGTACGAGCCGCTGCGCGACCGCGCCCGCGCGCGCGCCGCTCGTGAGGAGGAGCGCGTGATGTACGTCGCGACGACGCGTGCGCAGGAGCGCCTGATCGTCAGTGGCGGCGTGGCCCTGGACAGCTGGCCCCCGGAGGGACCGAAGGCCCCGCCGCTGGCCTGGCTCGGGCCGGCGCTGCTGGGCGGCGACCTGCGTGCGCTGCCGGCGATCGATGCGCCGGTCGCCGACGTGGCGTGGGGCGACGGCGCCTGCGTTCGCTGCGTCGTCAACACGCCGCAGACCGTCGGCCGCGTCCTGCGCGAGGATGCGCTGGCGCCTGCCGGCGCGCGTCTGCCCGTCGCCGCGGCACCGCCGCCGCGGCCGCTCGCGCCCGAGCCGTCCGCCGCCGCGCCACCGGCCCGCACGCTCTCCTATTCGCGGCTGGCCGCGTGGCAGGCGTGCGGCTACCGCTACTACCTGCAGCGCGAGCTGGGCCTGCCCGACGAGCCGCTCGAGCGCGACGCCGGCGGCGAGGGGCCATCCGCGTCGCCGGCGAGCCTGGATCCACGCACCCGCGGGTCGCTCGTCCACGCGCTGCTCGAGCACGCCCACGCCGACGTCACCGCCCTCGCGGCAGACCGGGGAGTCGACCTGACCGCGGCGCAGCGCGCCGACGTCGTGCGCCTCGCGACGGCGTTCGCCGACTCGCCGCTGGCGCGGCGCATCGACCGCGCCCGCAGCGTCCATCGCGAGCGCGCGTTCACCGTCGCGTTCGATGACACGCTGCTGACCGGCGTCGTCGACGTGCTCGCACAGGAGCGCGGTGGGCAGCTCGTCGTCGACTACAAGACCGACGCGCTGGATCCGGCGACTGACCTCGCCGCGTACGTCGACGAGCACTACGCGATCCAGCGCCGTGTCTATGCGCTCGCCGCGCTGCGCGGCGGAGCCGCGCGCGTCGAGGTCGCCTACGCGTTCCTCGAGCGGCCGGGGGAGCCGGTCAGCGCGTGCTTCGACGCCGCTGACGCCGATGGGCTGGAGGCGGACCTGCGGGCGCTCGCGGCGGGCCTGCTCGCCGGCGAGTATCCGGTGGCGCGGGTGCCGCATCGGGAGCTGTGCCTGACGTGTCCGGGCCGGCGCGCGCTGTGCTCGTACGGCGAGGAGATGACGCTGCGCCCGCGCGCCGACGTCTGAGCGGCACGCGACGCAGCGCGTAACGTCTGGGCGATGAGCGTCGACGGCGGCACGCCGCCCAATGCATCGCACGCGGTCACCGCGTTCGTGCTCGGGATCCTCGGCGTCATCCTCTTTCCGCCGCTCGGTCCGGTCGCGTGGGTGCTCGGGCGCAGGGCAGAGCAGGAGATCGACGCGTCCGGCGGCGCGACCGGCGGCCGCGTGCTGGCGACGATCGGCAAGATCCTCGGCATGATCGGCACGTTCTTCGTGGTGCTGCTGATCTTCGTCGGCATCGCCCTCGTCGCCGGGAGCGGCGACGCGTCGTGAGTCGATGAGGCGGCGCTACCGCGGCGACACCCGCGCAGTCGAGCAGGCGGCTACTGCGCGTGGTCGGGCAGCAGCGAGTGACCGTCGGCGACCGCGTGCGCGAGCTCGACGACGCGCCGGTTGGAGCGGCGCGCCTGCTGGCGCATGAGCTCGAACGCCTGGCGCTCGTCGAGGCTGTGGCGTTCCATCAGGATGCCCTTGGCGCGCTCGATCGCGCCGCGCCGCTGCAGCGCGCTCTCGAGCTGCTCGACCTGCTCCATGAGCCGCGCCTTCTCCGCGTGGCGCTTCATGACGAGCTCGATCGCGGCCTGCACCTCGTCGTCGAACTGCGGCCGTGCGAACGCGTCGATGCCGCGCTCGGCCGCGCGGCTGATGAAGTGCGACTCCTGCGAGCCCAGCAGCACGATCAGCGGCCCGCGCGCGTACTCGTTGATCTCCTCGATGAGGTCGAGCGCATGGTCGTCGTCGTCGTGGACCACGACGACCGACAGGTCGGGGTCGTCGCGGGCGATGAGCTCGGCCGCCTGCGCGGGGGTGACGGCGTGCGCGCTGACCTCGTGGCCCAGCCCCGCGAGCAGCTCGTCTGTCGCGCGCAGCGTCGATTCGTCCTCGTCGGCGGTCAGGATGCGCAGGCTCTTGGTTGTGATCTCGTCGGCCATGGAGGGCTCGCGGGTTGACCCGCTGCATGAGTATCATGACCTACGCACGGTCGTGCCCCCGCCGCGCGATGCCAGCGCCCCTGCCTTCGGCGCTCATCCCACGCGGAGGTCAACGTGTTCGACGGTCATACATCGCCCGTCCGGTTAGGCCACCGGTCGTGCGCATGAGCACCGATCCGCCGCCCAGCGCAGGGGGATCCGGACCCGAGCGCACGCGTGAGGATCGCGAGCTGTTCGTCCGCTATCACTGCGGCGGCGATGCCCGCGCCCGCGACCAGCTCGTCGAGCGCTTTCTCCCGCTGGCGCGTCAGCTCGCGCGCCGCTACCAGCGCGCCGGCGAGCCGCTCGACGACCTGCTCCAGGTCGCCTCGCTGGGGCTCATCAAGGCGATCGATCGCTTCGATCCCGAACGCGAGATCGCCTTCTCGTCGTACGCGGTGCCGACGATCCTCGGCGAGCTCAAGCGCTACTTCCGCGACCGCACGTGGGCGGTTCGGGTGCCGCGCGACCTGCAGGAGCTGACGCTGAAGGTCGACCGTGTCGTCGGCAAGCTGTCGGAGGACCTGCGCCGGCAGCCCTCGGTGGCCGAGATCGCCACGGCGGTCGACGCAGAGGAGGAGGACGTGCTCGAGGCGCTGCAGGCCGGCGGCGCCTACCGCGCCGTCTCCTTCGACGCTCCCCGCGCCGGCAACGACGACGAGGTGGCGACGCTCGGTGACTCCGTCGGCATCGACGAGCAAGGCTTCGACCGCGCCGAGGAGCGCGCCACGCTGCAGCAGCTGATGTCGACGGTCACGCCACGCGAGCGCGAGGTGCTGCGCATGCGCTTCGAGCAGGACATGACCCAGGCCGAGATCGGTGCCGTCATCGGCGTCAGCCAGATGCAGGTCTCGCGCGTCATCCGCCAGGCGATCTCGCGCCTGCGCTCCGCCGCCGACGCGGAGCCCGCCTCGCCGCCGACCTGAAGCAGGCGGCGCCGCGTTCGTCGCGCGGCCGGAGAGGGCATGAAGGGATCCGATCGCCGACGCACACGTCGGCGCAGCAACGACAGGAGCCCGCCGACATGAGCGCACCCACCGCCATCCTCGACGTCGACGGGACGCTCGTCGACTCCAACTACCAACACGCGCTCGCCTGGTACCGCGCGTTTCGCCTGCACGGGATCACGGTTCCGGTCTGGCGCTGTCACCGCGCGATCGGGATGGGCGGCGACCAGCTCGTGCGCTATCTCGCCGGTGAGGGCTTCGACGCCGAGCACGGCGGCGAGGTGCGCCTCGTGGAGCACGCGCTGTTCGAGCAGATGATCGCCGAGGTGGCGCCCTTCGAGGGCGCGCACGAGCTGATCGAAGACCTCAAGTCGCGCGGCTGCAAGGTCGTGCTGGCGTCGTCGGCGAAGTCCGTCGACATCGCGCACTTCATGGACCTGCTCGACGCGCGCGAGCTCGCCGACGGCTGGACGGACTCGAGCATGGTGGAACGTACGAAGCCGGCGCCCGACCTCGTCAAGGCGGCCCTCGACCTCGTCGGCGGCGGCCCCGGCGTCATGGTCGGCGACTCGACGTGGGACGTGGCGGCCGCCAAGAAGCTCAAGGTCCCGACGGTCTGCGTGCGCACGGGCGGCTTTGGCGTCGACGAGCTGCGCGATGCGGGCGCGACCGACGTGTTCGACTCGATCGTCGAGCTGCGCGAGGGGTTGTCGAAAACCCCCTTTGGGTAGCGCCGGGCCATGATCCTCACTCCCGCCTGCGCAGCGCCAGCGCTGAAGATCCCGTCGCCGTCGGAGGATCCGACCCCGATCAACCCCGAGCCGCCGACGGTGCCGGATCCGTCGCCCGCGCCGTCGCCGTCGCCGCCGGGCGACCCGCAGCCGCCGAGCGTCCCGCCGCCCGATCCCGATCGCGACGTGCCGATCGAGCCGCCGACGGCTCCGACCGGGTAGCGGCTGCAACCAACCGTGCGAGCGGGAGGAGACTCGCCGCCGCGGGGGTACTCTGAACCCATGCCTAGGTCGATCTGGACCGGTGCCATCTCCTTCGGGCTCGTCACCGTCCCCGTCAAGCTCTACTCGGCGGTGTCGCGCAAGAGCGTGCGCTTTCACCAGCTCAACAAGGAAACCGGCGTGCGCATCCAGCAGAAGCGCGTTGATCCCACGACCGGCGAAGAGGTCCCGTACGAGGACGTCGTCAAGGGCTACGAGCTGACGCCCGACCGCTACGTGATCGTCGAGCCCGGCGAGCTCGAGGCGCTCGATCCAAAGAAGACGAAGTCGATCGAGATCGAGGACTTCGTCGCCCATGACGAGATCGACCCGATCTACTTCGACCACCCGTACTACCTCGCGCCGGGACCGGGCGGAGCCAAGCCCTACCGGCTGTTGCTCGAGGCGATGCGCGAGACCGGCCGTGTCGCGATCGCCAACGTCGTCATCCGCCAGAAGCAGCAGCTCGTCGCAGTGCGGCCGATGGGCGACAGCGCGCTGTCGATGTCGACGATGGTCTATCCCGACGAGGTCGTCGACCCGTCGTCGATCGACGAGCTCGCGGCGGCCGAGGACGTCGAGATCAACAAGCGCGAGCTCGACATCGCCAAGCAGCTCGTCGACTCGCTGGCGGGACCGTTCGAGCTCGAGAAGTACCAAGACACGTACCGCGAGGAGGTCCTCGCGCTCATCGAACGCAAGGCGCAGGGCGAGGAGATCGCCGTCCAGCCGACGGCCGAGGAGGACGCGGCGCCGGTGCCCGACCTCATGTCGGCGCTCAAGGCCAGCCTCGACGCGGTCAAGGCGCGCGACGGCAACGGCGGCTCGTCGTCGTCGACGAAGAAGCCGGCCGCCAAGAAGTCGTCGGCGAAGAAGTCGGCGCCCAAGAAGCCCCCGGCGAAGAAGGCGGCCGCGAAGGGTTAGACGCGCGGCGGCGATCGGGTACGAGGAGCCCTCGTCGGATGGCCACTGCCGTAGCCCATGCTCCCACGTACCGTTCGCAGCGTCTGCGGCGCTCGAACCTCCGCGCCCGCGGCTACTCGCGGCGGCGCTGTGGCAAGGGGTTCATCTACCTCGACGAGGAGGGCCGGCGGATCACCGACTCCGAGCTGATCGCGCGCATCGCCGGCCTCGTGATCCCGCCGGCGTGGCAGGAGGTCTGGATCGCGCCCGACCCCTTCGGCCACATCCAGGCGACCGGGATCGATGCTCGCGGACGCAAGCAGTACCTCTACCACCCGCGCTGGCGCGCGCGCCGCGACCAGGCGAAGTTCGAGGACATGATCGTCTTCGCGCGATCGCTGCCCGCGCTGCGCACCGTCGTCGAGCACGACATCGCGCTCGGCGACCTGTCGCGCGAGCAGGTGCTCGCCTGCGCCGCGCGCCTGCTGGACCGCGGCTTCTTTCGGATCGGATCCGAGGAGTACAAGGTCTCCAACGAGACCTACGGCCTGGCGACGATCCTCAAGCGCCACGTGAGCATCGAGGGCAACGTCGTGACCTTCGACTACACCGCCAAGGAGTCCAAGCGCCGCATCCAGGCGGTGATCGACCCCGAGGTCGCGGAGATCATCGGCACGCTCAAGCGCCGCCGCGGCGGCGGCGAGGAGCTGCTGGCCTACAAGGAGCACGGCCGTTGGTCCGATGTGCGCTCACCGGACATCAACGCGTACCTGAAGGCTGCGACCGGCGCCGATGTCTCGGCGAAGGACTTCCGCACCTGGGGCGCGACCGTCCTGGCCGCCGTCGGGCTCGCTGTCAACCAGCCCGAGCAGCTGACGGAGTTCCAGCGCAAGCGCGCGATCATGCGCGTGGTCAAGGAGGTCGCCTACTACCTCGGCAACACCCCGACGGTCGCCCGCAACTCCTACATCGATCCACGCATCTTCGACCGATACCGCGACGGCCAGACGATCCCGCTCGAGCTCGTCGCCGCCGAGGCGGGCGCGACGGCGATCCAGGGGCCCGTCGAGGAGGCCGTGCTCGACCTGCTCGAGGGCTGAGCGCTCAACGGCGCGTGCTCGACGCGCCTAACCCGCGCCGTCGCGAGCGGGATCGACGGCGTCGATCGCCTCCTCCCGCGTGGAGACGATCGTGAAGATCTGATCGAGGCCCGTGATCTCGAAGGTCTTGGAGATGTTCTCCTCGGTGTTGACGATGGCGAGGGCCCCGTCGCGCGAGCGCAGCCGCTTGACCGCGCCGATCAGCACGCCGAGCGCCGTGGAGTCCAGAAACGTCGTCTCGGTCAGGTCGATGACGATCCGCACCCGGCCGCTCTCGATCGACTCGGCGAGGACCTGCTTGAGCTCGGGCGCCGTGAAGAGGTCGATCTCGCCGCGCACCGCGAGAACGTGGCGGTCGCCCTCGCTCGGGTGCTCGGTGATCGCGAACTCAGGTGACATCGAACTCCAATCTCTCGCTCGTGGGGCCCTGAGCGTCGAAGGCAAGGCGGATGAGGAGGAAGTCACCGCTGCCGTTGCGCTGTGGCTCGAGGACGTCCGCTACCCGTTCGAGGACGTTTCCCACGCCCGGAAGCGCAGCCGAGGCGACGAGCTCCTCGGCGCCGCCGGCGCGCAGCGGACCGACGTGCAGTTCGACCGAGCCGACGCGGGCGATCACGCGCACGTTGACGCGCCCGTCCTCGCTGAACGACGCCGCCTTCGCGGAGACCGCGTCGGCCACGAGCAGCGCGTCGTCGAGACGGTCGATCGGGCAGTCGGCGCGCGCCGTGAGCATCCCGACGACGCGCCCGAGGATCGGCGCGACGAGCGGGCCGCTGGCGAGGCCGAGCGTCGCCTCGTTGGAGATCTCCGTCATGCGTCGTGCTCCTCCTCGTGGAGGTGGAAGGTCATGCGCACCTCGGTGTGCTCATCGCCGTCCTTGCCGAGCTCGAGCGTCGCGGCGAGCGTCGCGATCAGGGGCAGCCCGAGCCCGAGGCCGGGCGAGTCCGGTCGCGGGACGATGCCGCGGCCGTTGTCGCGGATGACCACCGTCAGCAGCTCGTCGTCGATCGTGGCGTCGACTTCGAGATCGCCGATGTCGTCGCGCTCGTAGGCGTGGATGACGACGTTCGTGCACGCCTCGGTGACCGCGAGCTTGATGTCGGCCAGCGTCTGCTCGTCGACGGCCAGCGCCTCTGCAAAGCCGCCGAAGGCGTGCCGGACGACCGCGACGTTCTCGGCGCGGGCCGGCAGCTTGAGCTCCAAGTCGGGCGTGGCGGTCACCTCTTCAAGGGGTGTTCGGAACGGCCGTGTTCGCACGGTCATTGGGCATATGCCCACCGTGATCGCGTTTCACTCTCGTGCAGAGCCCGGAGAGGCTGGCACTCGACGAAAGTTCCGCGATGTCTATGCGTCCAGCGCGTGCGCCAGCGCATCCCGCCCACACCCGCCGCCCACGCCGGCCAGCAGCACCATCCGCGCCGCCTGCGGCGACAACTCTGCGGCGGGCAGCGCGCCGGACGCGCGCAGGTCGCCCTCCGCTCCGTCAAAGCCGTACGTCGCGTGGGCGAGCACGCCGTTCTCGGGACGCACCGTCAGCGCCACCGGAACCGCCGCCGCGGCCTCGCGCAGCGCGGCGAGGACGGGCGGCGAGACGTGCCCGGCGCCGAATGCGACGAAGACCACTGCGTTCGCGCCGTCGCGCAGCGCGGCGCGCAGGGCGTCACCGTCGTCGCCGAGGTACGTCGGCACGATCGGCACCCGCGCGCCCAGCGCCTCGGGCGCCGGCAGCGGCGCCGTCGGCCGCCGGGGTCGTGCGGCGACGCGCACGCGCCCTTCGGCCACCGTCCCGAGCGGGCCGCGCCCCGGCGAGCCGAACGCGGCGGGCGACAGCGACGCGACCTTGCGCACCGCGCGCGCGGCGTGCATCTCCCCGGCGAAGACGACGACCGCCCCGAGGTCGGCGCACGCCGCCGCCCCGGCCGCGGCCACCGCGTCGAGCAGGTTGGCGGGTCCGTCGGCGCCGGGCGCGCTCGTGGGCCTGATTGCGCCCGTCAGCACGATCGGCTCGGGCCGCCCGTGCAGCACGTCGCAGAGCACCGCGGTCTCCTCGAGCGTGTCGGTTCCGTGCGTGATGACGACGCCGCGGCCGGCGTGTGTCTCGGCCAGCGCCGCGCGCGCGACCGCGAGCGCGTCGGCCGTGCTGAGGTGGGCGCCGGGCAGCGCCAGCAGCGCGCGCGCCTGCAGGTCGGCGACGTCCGCGAGCGGTGGGATCGTCGCGAGCAGGGCGTCGATGTCGAGCGCCGGTCTCGCGCGGGCGCCGGCCATCGCGATCGTGCCGCCCGTCGAGAGGATCGTCACGGCTCGCGCAGCGTCGCCCATGGGAGAGAGATTCGGCACCTATGCGCTGCTAACCTTGTGCCTCCGCCTCACAGTGCCCACGCGCCGCCTTTCTGGAGGCACTCCCATGACCGCGAAGACCCCGCCCGCACAGGCCGCTGGCCTCTACGACTGTCGCTACGAGCACGATGCCTGTGGCGTGGCGCTCGTCGCCCGGCTGGACAACAAGCCGACCCACGACGTCGTCGACATGGGGCTGCGCGCCGTCGAGAACCTCGAGCACCGCGGGGCCACGGGCGCCGACGCACGCACCGGCGACGGCGCCGGGATGCTCCTCCAGCTTCCGCACCGCTTCCTCAGCGGCGCGGTCGACTTCGAGCTGCCCGCTCCGGGCGCCTACGCGGTCGGCTCCCTGTTCCTCCCGAAGGATCCGGAGCGGCGTAGCAAGCTGGAGGACCTGCTCGAGCTCAACGCGCGCGTGGAGGGTCAGCGCCTTCTGGGTTGGCGGGACGTGCCGGTCGATCCCTCCCACGTGGGTTCCACGGCCGAGCAGAGCCGGCCGGTCATGCGCCAGCTCTTCCTCGGCGCAGGATCGGGCTTCGAGGCCGATCAGGATCGCTTCGAGCGCAAGCTCTATGTCATCCGCCGTGTGTGCGAGCTGGCCAGCGGACCGGACCTGTACGTCGCGTCGTCGTCGAGTCGGACGCTGGTCTACAAGGGCATGCTCATCTCCCACCAGCTGCGCGGCTTCTTCCCCGACCTGGTCGACGAGCGCTTCGCCAGCGCCATGTGCCTCGTGCACTCGCGCTTCTCGACGAACACGTTCCCGAGCTGGCCGCTCGCGCACCCCTATCGCATGGTCGCCCATAACGGCGAGATCAACACGCTGATGGGCAACGTCAACTGGATGCGCGCCCGCGAGTCGCAGCTCGCGTGGCGCTGTTCGGCCTGGACCTGCAGAAGATCATGCCGATCGTCGTGCCCGGCAACTCCGACACGGCGACGTTCGACAACGTGCTCGAGCTGCTGATGCTCGCCGGCCGCTCGCTGCCGCACGCGATCATGATGATGATCCCGGAGGCCTATCAAGACAGAGACGACCTGCCCGACCACCTCAAGGGCTTCTACGCCTTCCACTCCTGCCTCATGGAACCGTGGGACGGGCCGGCGGCGGTCGCGTTCACGAACGGCTCGGTCGTCGGGGCCACGCTCGACCGCAACGGCCTGCGCCCGGGGCGCTGGGTCGAGACGCACGACGGGCTCGTCGTGCTCGGCTCGGAGGCCGGCCTGCTGCCGATCTCAGACCACGACATCAAGCGCCTCGGGCGTCTGCAGCCCGGCAAGCTCTTCCTCGTCGACCTCGAGCGCCATCGCATCGTCGAGGACGAGGAGGTCAAGCGGGAGGTCGCCACGCAGCGCCCGTACGGCGAGTGGTTCGAGCGCAACACGATCCACTTCGACGACCTCGCGCCCGCGCACGTCACGATGACCGGCCTGCAGCCCACCCGCCTGCGCCAGCTCGCGTTCGGCTATACGCAGGAGGACCTGCGCGTGCTGATCGCGCCGATGGCCGCGACCGGCGCCGAGCCGATCGGCTCGATGGGCAACGACAACGCGCTCGCCGTGCTGTCCGACCGCCGGCCGCCGCTGTTCTCCTACTTCAAGCAGCTCTTCGCGCAGGTGACCAACCCGCCGATCGACCCGATCCGCGAGTCGATCGTCATGTCGCTGGCGACCGCCATCGGCGGCGAGCGCAACCTCCTCGCCGAGACGCCCGAGCACGCGCACAAGCTCATCCTCGACCAGCCGATCCTGCGCAACCACGAGCTCGAGACGCTGCGCATGGTCCACGACGAGATCTTCCGCGCGCACACGCTGGACATCACGTGGCCGATCGCCGAGGGCGCTGCCGGCATGCGCAAGGCGCTGGCCAAGCTCGCCGACGATGCCCACGATGCCGTCGCCGCCGGCGTCAGCGTGCTGATCCTGTCGGACCGCCAGATGGGCCCCAAGCGCGTCGCGATCCCGTCGCTGCTGGCGGTCGGCGCGGTCCACGAGCACCTCGTGCGCGAGGGCACGCGCCTGCAGACGGGCCTCGTGCTCGAGTCCGGC
>JAHWJM010000369.1 GCA_019348435.1 Actinomycetota bacterium | reverse complement strand
AGTCGCCTGCGCGACCCTCAGTATCCGTTCCAGCGACCGCCCGGCGATGCAGACGCGCCTGCCGGTTTCGTTGGCGACCCGTCCGAGCGTCTGCAGCCGGGCCGCATTGGACGCGAAGGTGGTGACCAGCACCCGCCCGCGCGCGACGAAGTACGGCTCGGAGAAGTCGATCTCCTGGTCGCGCTCGGAGGTGATCGTCATCGTCGAGAGGATCAGGTCGGCCGTCCCGTCCTTCAGGAACGGGATGCGGTTGTCCGACACCGCCTCGATGAACTTCGGCTCGACGCCGAGCTCGTCGGCGATCCGCCTGCCGAGGTCGACGTCGAATCCCTCGACCGCACCGCTCTGCGGGTTCTTGAAGCCGAACGGCGGGACGTCGAACTTCACGCCGATCGCGATCTCGCCCTCCTCCTGGAGGTTGGCCATCGTCGTGCCGGCGGGGAACGTGCGCGCCTGCGTCGTCGCGGTCGTCGCCGTCGTCGCCGCGCTGCCCGCGTCCTCCTCGTCCTCGCCGCAGCCGCCGGCGACCAGCGCCCCCAGCGCGAGCGCGAGCACTGCCAGCCAACGCCATCTCGTCCTCTGCATGGTGTGCCTGCCTTTCCTCAGTGATGGATGATCTTGTCGACGAACTCTCGCGCCCGCGGGCTCTTCGCCGCGGCGAAGAACTCGTCCGGCGGACCCTGCTCGACGATCTGCCCGCCGTCGATGAAGACGATCCGGTCGCACACCTCGCGCGCAAAGCCCATCTCGTGCGTCACGACGACCATCGTCATCCCGCCCCGCGCGAGGTCGCGCATGACGTCGAGCACCTCGCGGATCATCTCCGGGTCCAGCGCCGACGTGGGCTCGTCGAACAGCATGAGCTTGGGATCCATCGCCAGCGCACGGGCGATCGCGACCCGCTGCTGCTGACCGCCCGACAGGTCCGCCGGGGCGGCGTCGGCCTTCTCCGGGATGCCGACCGTCTCGAGCAGCTCCTGCGCGCGACTCCGTGCGGCGGCCGGCTCGACGCCCCTCACCTTCACCGGCGCGAGCATGATGTTCTCGAGCACCGTCATGTGCGGGAAGAGGTTGAACTGCTGAAAGACCATCCCGATGTCCGCGCGCAGTCGCCCGATCGACTTCGAGCGCGGATCGACGCGCTCGCCCGCGAACAGCACCTCGCCGGAGTCGACCTCCTCGAGGCCGTTGATACAGCGCAGCATCGTCGACTTGCCCGATCCCGACACGCCGGCGACGACCACGGCCTCGCCGGCGTCGATCGCCAGGTCGATCTCGTCGAGCACGACGTGGTCGCCGAAGCTCTTGCGGACGTCGCGCAGCTCGACCAGAGGCTCGGCGGCCTCGCTGTTGGGCATGCCCTGCACCCTACGGTCCCGCGCGGCACGAGCGCAACGATGGGCGTCTGGCTGCGCGCTACGGAACGTCGTCGCCGAGGATCGCCGCGGCGGCGCTCGCGGGATCCAGGCGGCGAGCCACGACGTCGTCGATGAGCTTCTCGAAACCGTCGCCGCGGGCCAGGCGCTGCTCGAGGTCGCGCCGCACGCGGTGCGTGGCGAGGGCGAGCACCTCGCTGCGCAGGTTGTTGCGGCGGCGCTCGGACAGCGTGCCCTCCTGCTCGATGTGCGCGCGATGCTCGATGAGCTTGTCCATGAGCTCGTCGATGCCGCGGCCGTCGACGGCCTCGGTCTGCAGTATCGGCACCTTCCACGAGCCCTGCGGCGCGAGCGACAGCACGCCGCGGATCTCGCGCACCATCGTCTGCGTCAGCGGGTGATCGGCCTTGTTGACGACGATGATGTCGGGGATCTCCATGATCCCCGCCTTCAGCGCCTGGACGGAGTCGCCGCCACCGGGCATCAGCACGAGCAGGACCGTGTCGGCGTGGTCGATGATGTCGACCTCGGCCTGACCGACGCCGACCGTCTCGAGGAAGACGTCGTCGCGCCCGGCCGCGTCCATCAGCAGCGCGGCCTGCAGCGAGGCCTCGCTCAGGCCACCCAGCGCGCCACGGTTGGCCATGGAGCGGATGAAGACGCCGGGGTCGAGGAAGTGCTCGGTCAGGCGGATGCGGTCGCCGAGCAGCGCGCCCTGCGTGAACGGCGACGTCGGGTCGATCGACAGCACCGCGACGCTGCGGTCCGCCGCGCGGCGGTTCTTGACGAGCCCGCCGATCAGCGTCGACTTGCCGGAGCCGGGCGCGCCGGTGACGCCGACGACGGCGGACTTGCCGGTCTGCGGATAGACCTCGCGCACGAGTGCCCAGCCGGCGGGATCGTCGTTCTCGACGAGCGAGATCGCGCGCGCGAGCGCGCGGCGGTCGCCGGCGAGCAGGCGCTGGGCGAGGTTGGGGTCGACCGACATGCGCGCCCGATCATGGCAGGGCTTGACCGCGGCCGGTGGTCTACCCGTAGCCTTAGCGCCATGTCCGTCAACGTGCCCCTCGACGAGCTGCCGCAGGCGCTCGAGCGCTTCGGGCCGAACCCGTACATCGTGACGGTCGGTTCCGACGGCCGCCCGCGCGCGACATCGGTCACGGTGCAGTGGCACAAGCAGTTGCTGATGCTGGGCGCCGGCCGGCGGACGACGGAGAACGTGCTCGCCAACGAGCAGGTGGCGCTGCTGTGGCCCGCACCGGCGCCGGGCGAGCACGCGCTCATCGTCGACGGTTGGGCGGCGGTCTTCGACAGCCCGGAGACGAACGAGGTCGTGTTCGTCCAGCCCGGCAAGGCCGTGCTCCACGTCTCGAAGGGCTGATCGTGACCACCGTCCAGCCGACGCCGGTGGTTCCCGACCCGCCTCGGGCCGCCGGTGCAGCCGGTCCGGCGCCCGCCGGCGCGGCGTCCGCCATCAGCCCGCTGCGCGCTCAGCCCGCCGCGGTGACCGCGATGACGGGGCAGTTCCGCGTCGTCTACGGCGCGGTGAGCAAGGATGCGTGGCGCGAGCTCGGCGAGACCGGCGCACTCCGCCGGCTCGACCTGATCGAGTGGATCGACGCGAGCGTGCCGGAGCATCGCCGCACGCTGCGCGTCGCATCGCGCGTGCTCGCGCTCGTGCACGGCGAGGTCGCTCTCGATCGCGAGCTCGCATCGTGCGCGACGCTCGAC
>JAHWJM010000368.1 GCA_019348435.1 Actinomycetota bacterium | reverse complement strand
GTTGTCGCGGTACCAGGCGACGGTCCGCTCGATGCCTTCGGCGAAGCCGGTCCGCGGCTCCCAGCCGAGTCGGCGGATGCGCTCGGAGGCCAGCGAGTAGCGCCGATCGTGGCCAGGACGATCGGTGACGTGCTCGATGAGCTCCTCGCCCGCGCCCGTCAGTTCGAGGATGCGGCGCACCACCTCGATGTTCGGGCACTCGTCGGGGCCGCCGACGTTGTAGGTGCCACCCGCCTCTCCACGCTCGAGCGCGACGCCGATGCCGCGCGCGAAGTCCTCGAACGGAGCGTGGAGCTCGGCGCGCGCGCGGGCGACGAGGCGGGCGCCGGCGCAGCCGCGAACGTCCTCGGCCTCGTCGAGCTCGCGGCCGGTCGGGCCCGCGAGGCGGTCGACGCCTTCGCGGTCGCCGCCGCCGCCCACCCGCGAGCCGTCCGCCGTGAGGAGCATGCCATGGCCAAGGCCAACCTCGCCCTCGCCCTGGAGGCAGCCGGGGAGCAGCGCAGCGCCCGGATCACAGCTCGGCAGGCGCTCGGCGTGAGGTCGGCGCCCGCGGCGGTGCGCGCTCAGGCAGAGGCAGCGCTCGCCCGGCTGGGCGCGGAGGCCGACGACGTCGTCGCCGCCGTCGAGGAGGAACAGGATCCCGCCGCTCGCATCGCCATCGTGCGCGAGGAGCTTGCGCGTTGGCTCGACGCGCGCGATGCCGAGCGCCCTGCGGAGGCGGGCGCGTGGATCGACGCGCAGCTCGCCCGCCCGGCGGCGTCGGTCGCGTTGGCCGAAGCATGGGTCGGCGGACTGCTCGAGCTGCCGCCGGCAGACCTGCGCGCGGTGATCCGCGGCGTCGTCGAGGCGCTGCGCGAACGGCCCGCCGACGCGCAGGAGAGCTTTCGGGCCGATGTTGCGCGCGCAGCGGCTCGCTTCCATGTCCCGCAGCTGCTGCGGCTGCGCGACGAGTTCAACCGAATGGCCGTCGAGCTCGGCGAGCAGCCGGCCTGGCGGTGACGGACGACCTCGGATACGAGGCGCTCACGGCTGCCGTCGGTGGGCGGCCCGTGCGCACCTACCCGGCATTGCTATCGACGGAGGCTGACGCGCTGGCGTGGGCGCGAGCCGACGCTCCGGACGGGGCGGTGGTGGTCGCGGACTACCAGGCGGCGCCGCGCGGGCGCTCGGGACTGCTCTGGCAGGTTGTCCCAGGACGCGACCTGGCCTTCTCGGTGGTGCTGCGCCCGCAGCTCGCGCTCGAGCGCGAGGGCTGGCTGTA
Organism: Actinomycetota bacterium; assembly: GCA_019348435.1. Classification (GTDB taxonomy): domain Bacteria; phylum Actinomycetota; class Thermoleophilia; order Solirubrobacterales; family Solirubrobacteraceae; genus CADCVQ01. The sequence continues at coordinate 1,878 of JAHWJM010000368.1, read as the reverse complement.
CAGCGTGATCACGCTGGCGCTGTGCGACGTCTGCGGCGACGACGCGAGAATCCGATGGCCCGACGAGGTCCGCCGCGGCGATATCCGGGTCGCGGCCGTCGGCGTGCACGTCGAGCCCGGTCCGCGCGCGGTGGCCTGGGCCGTCGCCAGCGTGCTGCTGCCGGACGTCGCCCCGCCGCGTTCGCCGCTGCTCGCACGCGTCCTCGCGGCGATCGATCGCCGGTCGGCGAGCCCGCCCGCCGAAACGCTCGCCGAGCATCGAGCGCGCTGCACGACGATCGGCCGTCGCGTCCGCGCGGCCCTGCTGCCGATGGGTCCCAACGCCCGGCGCGTGATCGGTACGGCCGCGTCAACGCTCAAGGACGGTGCGCTGGTCGTCTCCACCGACGAGGGAGCGCGCGTGGCAGTTCCTCCCCAGAGCCTGTGGCTGGTCGAGGACGACTAGTAGCCGCTGGCGGGAAGCACTAGCTCGACGGAGGGTCCTGCGCCGGCTGTCGCGGCCGCGCGTACGGCTTTTTCGCTCGGTTGTGGCGCTGAGAGAGCGAGTGCTCCTCGGTCAGCTCATCGCCCTGCTCAGTCGTGCGGGCGACGTCGCCCTCGTCCTCGGCGTGCTCTTTGCTGCGCTGTCGTCTGCTGTCCTCGTCCACGTCCTTCTCCATCTACCCGGCGGCCTGGGGGTCACGCTCGGCTTGAGCAAATCGAGCTCCTCGAGCGGAGGTCGGCGACCGCGAGCGCGCCGCGCGGCGAGCTTCGCGGTCGGCGAGCAGGACGACCTCGCGGAGCCGGCGCTCAGCCTCCGGGGAGAGGCGCTCCGCCGGCTCGAGAAGCACGGGCTCGAGCTCGATCGCGACGGTCCGGGCGGGCAGAGCGTCGAGGGCGAACGCCACCTCGACCACGAGATCGAGGGTGACGTACCCGGTCAGGGCCTCGCGGACGGCGCGCTGCAGCTCCTCGGGCGGCAGATCGACGCCATCGATCCGCCGCCGCTCGAGCGTGCCGGGAGCGCGGCCGCGCTGTACTGCTCCGATCAGCACGAGCGCATGGGGCTGCAGGTCCTGAAGGCGCTGGACGACCGCGACCGCCCCGTAGTGCAGGTTCTCGACGACGACGCCGGCGCCCAGCTGCTCGCGCGCGAGAGCCTCGGCGGCGTGGCGACCGAAGTCCAAATCGCCTTGGTAGAGCTGCCCGACGCCGCCGACGAGGACGGTCACCGCTGGATCGCTCGGCGCGGCGTCAGTCGCCGCCGCACGAGCACGTGTTCACCTCGCGGACCACCTCGCCGTCACCGGTGTGCGCGTGCGTGGTGCACGGCATGCACGGGTCGAAGCTGCGGACCGCGCGCAGCATGTCGATCGACGTGAACTTCGACGAGTCGGAGATGTCCTCGAGGATCGGCGTGTTCATGATGCTGGCCTCGTAGGGGCCCGGCTGGTCCCACGGGTCGCGCGGCGAGGCGTTGATCGTCGACGGCGTGATGATCTGGTAGTTGTCGATCACGCCGTCCTCGAGGTTGACGAAGTGCGTCAGCCAGCCGCGCCCCGCCCCCCAGAAGCCGACGCCCCGCGACGACTCGGTCGGGATGTGGTCGGTGAGCTTGTCCGGCGCGACCGCCGCGACGCGCTTCTCGCCCTTGCGCATCAGGTCATAGGCGTCCATCAGCGTCCCGAGCGAGACGAGCTGACTGAAGAGGTAGTGGTAGGCGCGGCCGCGGTTGCGCTCGAACGCGTTCCAGGTGTCGGGGACGCGCCACTCGAGCTCGGCCTCGGGCGTCAGGCCCTTCGGGACGCGCATCCGCAGGCTGTTCCCGGTCGCCTCCATGAAGTCGTTGGCCGGCTGCTTCTGGGCCATCGCCGTCATGAACAGCCGGTTGTAACAGCC
>JAHWJM010000367.1 GCA_019348435.1 Actinomycetota bacterium | reverse complement strand
GAACGTGACGTCGCGCACTGCCACGGTCTGGCCCGTCGCCTGCTGGATCTCGTGCCGGCTCGCGCCGTCGCGGGCCATCGCGTTCGCCCGATCCGGCTTGCCGGCACCGAAGACCTTCCAGACGCCCTCGACCGCGATCACCGGGTCCGGGATCACCGGGTCCGGGATCACCGGGTCCGGGATCACCGGGTCCGGGATCACCGGTTCGGAGATCGCCGCGTCGCCGTGCCCCCGCTCGCTCCCCACGAGCCAACAGTACTGTGCCGTGACGCGGGACGGGTCCGCCGTGTGGAACACTGCTGTCGGCAAGCGGCCCGATCCGACGGGCCTGATGGGGAGGAAATGGGATGGATCGCAGGACGTTTCTGCAGCTGGTGTCGGCGACCGCAGCGGGCGGCGTGTTCGTCACATCGACGCGAGCATCGGCCCGCACGCAGCGGCCACGCAGCACCGGCACCGAAAAGATCGTGCTCATCGAGAACGCCTGGACCGCCTCGGCGCTGAACGTCGCGATCGCGAAGAAGATCATCGAGGAGAACCTCGGCAACGAGGTCGAGATCACGTCGATCGACGAGAACATCATGTTCTCGGCGCTCGCCGCGGGCGACATCGACGCCTGCCTCGAGCTCGGCTACGAGCGGACCGCCGACTTCAACGGGCCGCAGATGGAGGGTGCCGGCTGGCACCACGTCAACATCAAGGACGGCAAGCGCTTCAGCACCCGCGAGGGCTACCTGCTGCCCGCGCTCAGCCGCCCGAACCTGAGGAGAACCCTTGAAGCGCATCCTGCTCGCCGCTGTCGCCGTCGTCGCCCTTGGCGCTTTCGCGGCCCCGGCGTCGGCCGGCTCGGGTGCGCTCTTGGCGCCGTCCCGCGCCCACGGCTCATCGAACTCCACCCGCCACTTGCCCTCCTCGCTCTGCTGCAACGCGAGCCGCGCGCGGAACGACCGGCCGCTGCGGCCCTTGAAGCCCGTCACCGGCTTCGCAGTGCGGCCGGTGGCGATGAGCTCGCGCGCGACGGCGAGCGGCAGGGTCTTGCCGGCCTTCGCCTTCCAGATGACGAAGCCACAGCCGGGATCCTCCCGCGACCAGCAGGAGAAGCCCTTGCGGTTCTCGACGATGTCGTTGCCGCAGACGGGGCAGGGGCCGAGGTTCGCGCGCGGGATGCGCACGTCCTTCAACTTCGCGTCGAGGTCGGCGACCGTCGACTCGGCGAACCCCCTGATGTCGGCCATGAAGCGCTTGCGCGGCTCCTCGCCGCGCTCGATCATGCCCAGCCGCTGCTCCCAGTCGCCCGTCATCGAGGGCGACGTCAGCGGGTGCTCGCCCAGCAGGCGGATGACGTTCAGGCCCTTCTCGGTCGCCACGAGCGACCGCGCCTCGCGCTCGACGTAGCCGACGTCGATCAGGCGCTCGATGATCGACGCGCGCGTCGCCGGGGTGCCGATCCCCGACTCCTTCATCGCCTCGCGCATCTCGTCGTCGTCGACGAGCCGTCCGGCCGTCTCCATCGCCCCCAGCAGCGACGCATCGGAGTAGCGCCGCGGCGGCTGGGTCTCCTTCTCGGCCGATGTCACGTCGCGCGTCTGCACCTGCTCCTCGGGCTCGAGCTTGGGCAGCTGCTGGTCGCGGCCCTCGTCGTCGTCGGTCGCGCTGCTGCTCTCGGCCAGCTCGCCATAGACGCCGCGCCAGCCGGGCACCAGCAGGACCTTCCCGCGCGTGCGGAAGACGTGGTGACCACCGACTTCGTCGGCGGTGCCCACCGTCGTCTCGACCTTCGTGTTCTCGAAGACGGCCTCGGGATGAAAGACGGCGAGGAAGCGGCGCGCGACGAGGTCGTAGATGCGCCGGTCGTCGTCGGAGAGCTTGTCGAGGCTGTGCGCCGAGTTCGTCGGGATGATCGCGTGGTGGTCGCCGACCTTGTCGTCGGCCACGACGCGCCCGAGCGGCAGCATGTCGAGGCCTTGGACATAGGCCGCCGCGCTCTGCAGGTCGCGGGTCGCGCCGCCGACGTGCCCCGCGATCGGCTTGAGCTCGCCGATCATGTCGCTGGTCAGGTAGCGCGAGCTCGTGCGCGGATACGTCAGGACCTTGTGCTCCTCATAGCAGCGCTGCGCGGCGGCAAGCGTGCGCCGCGCGGTGAAGCCGAAGCGGCCGTTGGCGTCGCGCTGCAGCGACGTGAGGTCGTAGAGCAGCGGCGCGCGCTCCTTGCGCTCCTTGCGCTCGAGCTGCGTGATCGTGCCGGTCTGGCCGCGCACGGCGGCGACGACCGCATCGGCCTCGGCGGCCGTCGTGAGCCGGGGCTTGGAGCCGTCGTGGTAGCGGCCCTCGTACAGGCGCTCCCCGGACGCCGCGAAGAGGGCGTCGACGAGCCAGTACGGCTCGGGCACGAAGGCGCGGATCTCCTCCTCGCGGCGCGTGATGATCGCCAGCGTCGGCGTCTGCACGCGGCCCAGCGAGACGGCCCCGTCGAAGGAGGAGCGCAGGCGGATCGTCGCCGCGCGGGTGGCGTTCATGCCGACGATCCAGTCGGACTCCGAGCGCGAGCGGGCCGCCGCCTCGAGCTGGGCGAACTCCTCGCCCGGACGCAGCTCCTCGAAGGCGCGCGCCATCGCGGCCTTCGTCATCGAGGACAGCCACAGGCGCTGCACCGGCTTCTTCGAGCCGGCCTTCTCGTAGAGGTAGGCGAAGATCAGCTCGCCCTCGCGCCCGGCGTCGCACGCGTTGATCACGGAGCGGAACCGGCGATCGCGGAGGAGCTGACTCACCGCGCGCAGCTGCTGGCGCGCATGCTTGGTGCCGCGCAGGCGGAACGCGTCGGGCAACATCGGCAGGTTCTCGATCCGCCACGGCCGCCAGCGCGCGTCGTACGCCGCGGGCTCCTCGAGCTCGAAGTAGAACCCTCGGGCTCCGCATGAGATACAGGTCCAGCCATCGCCCTTCGGCATGCCTGGACGCCTTCCACGCCATGCCCATGCGTCCCTGTCGCAGCGCGGGCAGGCGACGACCCATGTCTGGCCGTGGCACCTGCACCCGTCCTTCGATCTTCGGACGAGGATCGTGGTGCGTGATGTGGGGGATTCAGTCGTGGTGGTCATCTAGCGGGTCCTTCGCTACAATCCCCGCATCTAGCGGGGCGGCT
>JAHWJM010000366.1 GCA_019348435.1 Actinomycetota bacterium | reverse complement strand
CGCACGGTAGGACTCGTCTCACACTTGCAGGAATAGGAATCGGTAGGGGGTCAAACCCCGTTGACCCCCTACGCTAGTCCCGAGGCTAGCCAGGGAGCGGTAGGGAGTCATATGAATTACGACACCTACGGGTCGTCCGCGGTCGAGCTGGCCATCGAACTGGCCAACGCCGAGCGCGACGATCCGCAGTGGGCCGACGCGTTCCTCGGCTCCCATGACGAGTGGTTCGCGCCGGGCACGGCGCTGGAGCTGACGGCGGCCGAGGCCCGCAAGGCCGCCGGCCGGGGGGACGAGGCTCCCAAGCGCCCGGAGATCGACCTGACGGTCGAGCCCAGCCTCGACTCGCTGCGTCTGTACCTGCGCTCCATCGGGCGCACGGCGCTGCTCACCGGCACCGAGGAGGTCGCGCTGGCCAAGCGCATCGAGCGGGGCGACATGGACGCCAAGCAGCACATGGTCGAGGCCAACCTGCGCCTCGTCGTGTCGATCGCCAAGGGCTACCTCGGCCGCGGGCTGACGTTCCTGGACCTCATCCAGGAGGGCTCGCTGGGCCTGATCCGGGCGGTCGAGAAGTTCGATTACCGCCGTGGCTACAAGTTCTCCACCTATGCGACGTGGTGGATCCGCCAGGCCGTCACGCGCGCGATCGCCGACAAGGGGCGCACCATCCGCATCCCGGTGCACATGGTCGAGAAGCTCAACAAGGTCGTGCAGGTCGAGCGCCAGCTCGTCCAGTCGCTGGGCCGCGAGCCGACCCCGGAGGAGATCGCGGAGCACCTCGAGTGCACGCCGCACGAGGTACGCGACATCCTGCGCATGTCCCAGCAGCCGATCTCGCTCGAGCGGCCGGTGGGCGAGGAGGACGAGTCCGAGCTCGGCGACTTCGTCGAGGACGAGGCGGCGGTGTCGCCGTTCGAGCAGGCGGCGGACAACCTGCGCCGCGAGAACGTGCGCCGCGCGCTGGCGGCGCTGCCCGCGCGCGAACGCGAGGTCATCGAGATGCGCTTCGGCCTCACGGGCGGGCGGCCGCGCACGCTGGAGGAGGTCGGCCGCGCGTTCAACGTCACGCGCGAGCGGATCCGCCAGATCGAGAACCACACGCTGCGCAAGCTCGAGTCGCTGCCGGAGGCGCAGATGCTGCGCGACGCCTGCTGAGGTTCAGATTCCATCCGCACCAGAACGTGATGTTCTGGTCTATGGGAGCACGAATCTCGCCGCGCGAGCAGGGCGATATCGGCGAGCGAGCCGCGGCTGTGTGGCTGCTCAAGCAGCCGGACATCAGCGTCTTCGTTCCCTTCGGGCACAGCGCGGACACGGATCTCATCGCAATCATCGACAGCCGAATCTTGCGCGTCCAGGTGAAGACGTCGACGCTGAAGCTCAACAACGGCCGGTACCAGGTCTCGCTTGCTACCCGCGGCGGCAATCAGAACTGGAGCGGGCTCGTCAAACGGTTCAGCTCCTCGCGCTGCGAGTACCTGTTCGTGCTGGTGGCCGATGGCCGCCAATGGTTCATCCCTTCAGCCGATGTCGAAGGCGGCACTGGCATCGTTGTGGGCGGACCGAAGTACGCGGTCTTCGAGGTCGACCGTGGACGGCCGTTTGAAGTGGTGCGGGCGGCCTGATCGCTAGACTCCGCGGGCCTTGGCGGGGTTCCGGAGCGGTCAAACGGGACGGACTGTAAATCCGTTGGCTCAGCCTTCGCAGGTTCGAATCCTGCCCCCGCCACTGACGTCCCGACGGCGCCGGTTTCGACAGAAGCCGCGGCGCCGTCGACGGCGCTTGGCGGCGACGCGCCAACCTGACAGGATCCGTCGCGTTCCCGAGCCGAAGGAGTCGCCATGGAATCCTCCGCGCCCGCGCGCGTTCTCGTCGTCGCGCACCGGACCGCCGCCACGCCCGCGCTGCTCGACGCCGTTTCCGCGCGCGCAGCAGCCGGCCCGGCGACGTTCACGCTGCTCGTGCCTCGCATGGCACACGGGCTGCACCGGTTCGTCGACCCGGAGGACGCCGATGACAGCGAGGCGCAGGAGGTGCTCGAGCTCGCGCTGCCGCTGCTCGAGGAGGCCGCCGGCGCGCCCGTGGAGGGCAAGATAGGCGATCCGAACCCGGTCGACGCGATCCAGGACGCCGTCCACCTCGACGGCGGCTATGACGAGATCATCATCTCGACGCTGCCCGCGCGCGTGTCGAAGTGGCTGCACATCAACCTGCCGGCGAAGCTCACGCCGCTGGGCCTGCCGATCACGACCGTGACCGCGAAGAGCTCGCGCTCGCGCGCCGCCGGCCGCTCGTAGGCAGCGCTCCCCGGGGCGGCACTACACGCCGAGCGCGTCGCGCAGCGCCTGCTCGGTCGACCAGAACGCCATCTCGTCCCACGGCAGCTCGGAGGGTGCGAAGGCGCGCACCTCCGACGCCTCGCCGGTCTCACGGCCGATGCCGAGCGCGCGCGCGTTGAAGACGACGAGCACCGCGCGGGTGTCGGCGCGAGAGTAGACGCCGACGAGGCTGCCGAGCTCGATCTCCATCTCGAGCTCCTCGCGCGTCTCGCGCCGGGCCGCGTCCTCGACGGACTCGCCCAGCTCGACGAAGCCACCCGGGAACGTCCAGCGCCCGGCGCCCTCGTGCAGCGTGCGGCGCAACAGCCAGATCCGGCCGTCGTCGTCGCGCGGGATCGCGGCGGCGACCGGCTCAGGGCTCCACAGCGCCCGGTAGCCACAGGCATCGCAGCGCAGCTCGCGCGGAAACGTGACCTGCGCGGGCTGCGCGCAGCGCGGGCAGAAGCGGACGTCCTCGAGCGCGGGATTGAGGCTGGCCACGGGCCGGACGCTAGCGCGCAGCGCCCTTGCGAGCCGACGCGACAGCCGCGATGCTCCTGGGCGCTACGCTTTCGCGTCTCGCCCTCCTAGCTCAGTTGGTAGAGCACTTCCATGGTAAGGAAGGGGTCATCGGTTCGAGTCCGATGGAGGGCTTCTCGGATTTGCAGGGGTTTCGCGCCCGGACAGACTCTCAAGTTCGGGTCGAGAGGTACCAAACGGGTACGTCTTCCCGGCGCTGAACCCTTCCGCGGCGGCCGGCAAGGGGGCCAGAACCGCCGGTTTCGGCTCTTAAGAAGCATGAGAGCCGATCAGCAGGACGCGCCGCT
>JAHWJM010000365.1 GCA_019348435.1 Actinomycetota bacterium | reverse complement strand
AGGGCGGCCAACCCGACGTCGAGTGGAGCCAGGCGCCGCTCCATGTCGGCGGTCATGTCGCCCACCACCGCTGCCAGGCGGTGATCGAGGACGGCGGGCTGGTCTGCCACGGCGACGGCCAGGTGCGCCAACTCGGCGCCGAGCTCCTCGGTGCGGCCCACCCGCTCATCGAGGAGGGCCAGCCGCTGCTCGACGTGCCAGGACTGCTCGTCGAGACGAGCGGCGAGGGCGGTCAGGTCACCACGGAGCGCCTCGGCCCGATCGATGCCCGCCTCGACCGGTGCCAACCGACGGTCCAGGGATGCCGCCTCCTCGACCACCCTGGCCGCCAACCCGGCAAGGCCGGGTCGCAGCTCCCCGAGGTCGGCGAGCGCCGCGTTCATCCGCGTCGCGTCCGACTCGATGTAGACGGCGAGTTCGCTGTCGCCGGCTGCCGGCGTCGCGACCCCGCGAACCGCCTCCTCGCCGAGCGCCACCGGGAGCGTCTGGATCGAGTTCTTGTTGAGCAGGACCTGAAACTGCTCGAGCGACTCGCGGACGTCGACCACCGTCGCCTCGACGACGACGACGTAGATCCGCGCGTACGGCGAGAAGCCCGCCGCGAGCTGGCGTGGCCCGGCCGGCAGGTCTCCGACGACCGCCCAGTCATGCAGCGACCGTGCCTCGTGCATCCGCCGGACCGTTCCGAGGAAGGCGTTGACCGAGCCGGTGACCGGGTTCAGGCCGTCCTTGCCGGCCTTGCCGAGCTGCAGCATGCGCACCCCATCCGGAGCCGGCGTCGTGTAGCGGCGCACGACGGTCATCGGGCCGACGCCGGGCTTCAGCCGCCAGGGACCCTTCTCGGGCTTCTCGGCCGCCTCCATCAGCAGCGGCGTCTCGGGCTCGCGCACACCGAGCGAGTGCGCGAGCCCCGGCATCGGATCGGAGTCGATCGCGAGGACCGGGTAGCCGCGACGACCGAGCACCCGTGCGAGCGTTCCCGCCAGGACGGACTTCCCCGAGCCCCCCTTTCCGGCGACCCCGATCCACAGCGCCCCGCGCGGGCGCGGCTCGAGCGGCATGTCGACCGGCCACAGCGGGGGCTTGGGGTCGGGCGTGGCGACCGGGCTCATGCGCGCGCCGCGGGCGCCGGCCCCGCGATCTGCCCGACGTCGTCGAGCGTGAGCGTCTCGCGTTCGAGCAGCGCCTCGGCGACGCGGTCGAGCGTCGCGCGCTGCTCGGTGAGCACCCGGCGCGCCAGGTCCTCGGCCTCCGCGACGATGCGGCGCGTCTCCGCGTCGATCCGCTCGGCCGTGTCGTCTGAGTAGTGCACGCCGTTGAGCCCGCTCTCGTCGGCGTAGCTCAGCGAGCCGACGATCTCGCTCATCCCGAAGACCGTCACCATGCGGCGCGCCAGCGCGCCGACCTGCTGGAGGTCGTTCGCCGCGCCGTCGGCGACCTCGCCGAACACGATCTGCTCGGCGACGCGCCCGCCGAGCAGGGTCGCCATCCGCTCGATCAGGACCGAGCGCGGGTGCAGCCGCCGGTCGCCCGTCTCCGGCAGCCACGTCACGCCGGCGATGCTGCCGCGCGCGACGATGCTGATCTTGTGCAGCAGCCGCCCGCCGCCGGGCAGCGTGCGCGCGACGAGCCCGTGTCCGGCCTCGTGGTATGCGACGACGAGCCGGTCCTCGGGCGAGAGCGGACGCGCGTTCGCGATCCCGACGCCGATCCGGTCCAGTGCCTCCTCGATCAGCGCCTGATCGATGAGGTCCACGCGGCGGCGCGCCGCCAGCAGCGCGGCCTCGTTGAGGAGGTTGTCGAGGTCGGCCCCCGACAGGCCGTAGGTCAGGCGCGCGATCGCGTCGAGGTCGGCGCGCGCGCTCATCCGGCGCCGGGTCGCGTGCAGCTCGAGGATCGCGCGGCGCGCCTCGAGGTCCGGCAGCTCGAGCGTGAGCTTGCGATCGAAGCGCCCGGGTCGCATGAGCGCGGGATCGAGCATGTCGGGCCGGTTCGTCGCCGCCATCACGATCACCGTCGAGCGCCGGCCGAAGGCGTCGAGCTCGACCAGCAGCTGGTTGAGCGTCTGCGCGCGCTCGCTGTTGTCGGACGGCCCGATGCTGCGCTGGCCGCCGATCGCGTCGAGCTCGTCGATGAACACGATGACCGGCTCGAGGCCGCGCGCCTGTGCGAACAGGTCGCGCACGCGCGCAGCTCCCTCGCCGATGTACGTCTCGTTGAACTCCGTCGCGGCGACCGAGATGAAGGCGGCGTTGGACTCGCCGGCGAGCGCGTGCGCGAGCAGCGTCTTGCCGGTGCCGGGCGGCCCGGCGATGAGGTACCCCGTCGGAACCCGCGCGCCCATGCGCTCGAAGCGATCGCGGTCGGCGAGGTACTCGCGCACCTCGGCGAGCTCCTCGATGACGTGGTCGAGTCCCGCGACGTCGGCGAACGTGACGCGCTCGCCGTGCAGGATCGACTGACCGATCCGGCGGTCGCGCATCGAGAGCCGCCGCTGGCGCTCGGGGGCGTCGCGAACGCGCTCGAGCGCGGTCTCGAGGTCGTCGACGCGCTCGAACGTCTCGCTGCTTGCATCCTCGACCCGTCCGAGCTCGCGTTCGAGCTTGTCGGTCGCGCTGCCGGGCACGGCGAGCACGCGAACGCCGTGCTCGACGATCGCGTCGGCGAGCGGCGCGTAGTCCAGCCCCTTGTCGTCGCCGCCCGCCACGAGCACGATCCTGCGGCCCGAGAGCGCCGACAGCGCGGCGACGAAGGCCTCGCGGTCGATCACGATCCGCTCCCGTTCCTGGCAAGCGACCCGTTCCCAGGCAGCGTGCACGGCGTCGTCCACCACCTCCAGAGCGTCGGCGGCGAGCCGTGCTGTCCGCGCCAGCGTGCGTCGGACGCTCGGATTGAGCCGCTCCAGCATCGGGAGCAAGCGCAGGCGGACCTTGTTGCGCGTGTAACTGTCGCGTGCATTGGAGGGGTCCTCCCGAAATGCAAGCCCGCGCTCGAGGCAGTAGGTCGCGGTCTCCGCACGCTCGACCTCCAGCAGCGGCCCGTCGATGCCGGTGACCCGGACCCTCCCCCCGGCGGCCACTGGCGTGGCCCGGTTGGTGCGCGCCGGCCACAGCGCCTCCCGGACGCGGACCACGCCATCGGGCGCCACCTCGGCCACCGCCT
>JAHWJM010000364.1 GCA_019348435.1 Actinomycetota bacterium | reverse complement strand
CGCGCGGCCTCCGGCAGATGAGGATGCTGTGACCAGCGCCTGCTCGCCCGATGCCGTGCGCGGGCTGGACGACACCCTGTCGATCGACACGCTCAAGCGCCTCGGGTCCCTCGAGCTCACCGCGGAGGTCGACCTGCGGAAGTCAGTCCGTCTGGAGGCGATCGGGGACGGCGCGGAGGATGATCGCGAGCGGGTGCTCGGCGGTCCACCGGCGCACCTCCGACTCCTCGACGTGCTCGACCCGCAGCCGACCGGTCTCGGTCATGTACTCGATCGTCATGGCTCCTCCGGCGGCTCCGACTCGGTCGGTACCTATCTGCCCGCCGTCGACGACGAAAGGGTGACACCGGCGGGTCCGTCCTGTAGAGGATTCACAACACCGCAAGCCGGCGCAGGGCGCTGTCCGTGCCCCGCCGAGCAGCTCGCAGCGTCTCCTGAGCAGTCATCACGCAGGGGCTCGTGGCCCGCGTTTGAGGGATGTGCCCGTGAACGCCGGCGCTCGCTGACGACCTGAGACACACTCGACGTCCAGCTTCAAGGGCCAGCCGCACGTTCAGCATCCGCTGCCCTCGGCGCTGTTCAGCGGGCCGCCCGGCTGCGGCAAGACGCTGCTCGCGCGGGCCGTGGCGGGCGAGTCCAACGCCGCCTTCCTGTCGGTGGCCGCCACGGAGTTCACCGAGGTGATGGTGGGCGAGGGGGCGGGCCGCGTGCGAGATCTCTTCGGCCGGGCGCGGGCCGTGGCGCCCGCGATCGTGTTCATCGACGAGATCGACGCGATCGGCGCGCGCCGGGAGGACTCCTCGCTCGATGGCCACCGCGAGCGCGAGCAGACGCTCAACCAGATCCTGATCGAGCTCGACGGCTTCCGCCAGCGCGACAACGTCATCGTCATGGCGGCGACGAACCGACCCGAGATCCTCGACGAGGCGCTCGTCCGTGCCGGGCGCTTCGACCGCGAGATCACGATCGGGCTGCCCGATCGCGAAGGCCGGCGGGAGATCCTGCAGGTGCACGTCGGCACGAAGCGACTCGCCGCCGACGTCGACCTCGACGCCATCGCCGGCATCACGCGAGGCCTCTCGGGCGCCGATCTCGCCAATGTCATGAACGAGGCCGCTCTGCTGAGCGCTCGGCGGGGTCATCAGGAGATCTCGATGTCGGCGCTGGAGGAGGCGGTCGAGCGATCGACGATGGGGATCTCCCGCGCGCACGTGCTGACCGACGAGGAGCGGCGCGTCGTGGCCGTCCACGAGGCCGGGCATGCGGTCGTCGCCCGCGTCGTGCCCGAGGGCAGGTTGCCGCACATGGTCAGCATCATTCCGTCCGGCCGCTCACTGGGGCGGGCCTGGATGACCGACACCCATGACCGGCTCGTGTACTCGCGCGCGGCGCTGATCGACGAGATGGCGATCCTGCTCGGTGGTCGCGTCGCGGAGCAGCTCGTGTTCGGCGACGCCGGCTCAGCCGCACTCGGCGACCTCGCCGAGGTCGGGCGCATCGCCCAGAAGATGGTGCGCGAGCTCGGGATGAGCGACATGCTCGGGCCGGTCGGCTACCCCGCCGACGGCGACAGGGACGGCCGCGTGACCACCTACTCCGACGATACCGCCCGCGTCATCGATGCCGAGGCGCGAAGGCTCGTCGACGAGGCGCTGAAGCGCGCGGACGCGGTGCTGCGGTCGTCGCGCGACGCGCTCGACAGGATGACGTCTGCGCTGCTGGAGTCCGAGACGCTCACCGCCGCTCAGATCGAGCAGCTCGTCGAGGTGCCGGCGCGCGCCCCCGCGCCCGTCTAGAACCCTCGCGCTCGTCGATCCCGGCGGCGCAGCAGCAGCGCGGTCGCCGCGAGGGCTACGACGACGGCGAGCACCGCGAGCGAGATGACGTCGAGCAGATCGGGACTCCAGCCCGACGCGGAATCCGGGGGTCTCGCGCCGGCCGCTGGGCCCTCCGGTTGCGCGCCGGCCGGCGTCGCGCGCGGCGTGAAGGAGCGCTTGTCGAGGATCCCCGTGCCCTTCACGAACACCCAGCCGTCGTAGATCGCGGGGCGGAAGGCGTAGGTCCCGCGTGGGAAGAACAGCGCGACCGCCGGCACGTCGCGCCCGATCAGCTCGAGCTCGGCAAGCGTCGCGCGCCGGCGCGCCTGCGGGTCGGGCGCCGAGGCGACCCGCCTGGCGAGCGCCTCGAACTGCTCGCTGCGATACCCGCCGACGTTTAGCGGGGCCGTACGGGGATCGGCTCCGAACAGCCGCGTCAGGTAGCCCGGGTCGTAGGAGACGAGCGGGGGCGTCCCCATGATCGCGGCCTCGAAGTCGGGCGTCGAGCCGTCGATGCCGAGCGCGCGTTCGAACTGCTCACGCGGCCGCCGCATGAGCGTGGCGCGTGCGCCGGCGCGGCGCAGCGCGAGCACGACCTGCCGACCCGCCTCGACGCGCACCGGGTCGTTGGCCGGTGCCAGCACGCGGACCACGGACGGGCCGAGCGTCGCACCGGCCGCGCTGGCTGAACGAGGAGCGAAGCGATGCAGGCGCCTCCGGGGTGACCAGCGCGACTCCGGATGGATGAAGCCCTCGTCGGCGGCGACCGCGGGCGCGACGTTGCGAGCGATCCGCCCGAGGTCCAGCGCAGCGGCGACGGCTCGGCGCGCGGCTACGCGATCGAACGGAGGTCGCCGGAGGTTGAAGAACAGTGCGGTGCCGGTGTACGAGGGGCCCCGCCGCAGGGCGATCCCGAGCATCGAGGCGAACTCGCTCGCGGCCGCCGGGGGAAGGCCCAGCGGCACCATGTCGACCCGCCGCCGGCGGAGGGCCTCGTAGGTGCGCTGCGCGTCGCGGATGATCGGGACGCGAATCTCGCGGACGCGAGGGACACCGAGGAAGTAGCCGCGGTTGGCGCGGAATGCGTACCCCCGCGCGGGCTGCGCGCGCACCAGCCGGGACGGCCCGCTTCCGAGCGGGAGCCCGCGCGGTGCAAGCCTGCCGGCGGGCAGCTGCTGCCAGCGATGCCGCGGCAGGATCGGCAGGTCGGCGAGCGGCTGGTCGTCGAAGCCGAGCGAGGGCCGGCGCAGGTCGATCGTCACCGCCAGGCGTGCCGGCGCGCGGACCCGGCGGACGTCGCGCAGCGCGGGCGTGAAGCGCGGGTGGTAGCGCTCGGCGAC
>JAHWJM010000363.1 GCA_019348435.1 Actinomycetota bacterium | reverse complement strand
GATCGCTGCGTCGCGCATCGTCAAGGCACAACAGCGGGTGGCCGAGTCGACGCCCTACGCCGACGCGATCACGCGAGCCGTCTCCGCAGTCGCCAGCTACGCCGGCAACATCGACCATGCACTCACGACCGAGAAGGAGCAGCGCGATCGAGCCGCCCTGCTCCTGGTCACGAGTGATCGGGGTCTCGCGGGCGCCTACTCGTCCAACGCGATCCGTGAGGGCGAGCGGCTGAGCGAGCTGCTGCGGTCGGAGGGCAAGGAGATCGTGCCCTACGTCGTCGGGCGCAAGGCGCTTGCCTTCTACCGCTTCCGCGGCGCCTCGCTCAAGAACCTGCTCGACTTCGAACGCGAGTATCCGGACGCCACCGTCGTGAAGCTCGAGCGCAACTACCGCTCGGGACGTCGGATCCTCGAGGCGGCCTCCGCGGTCGTCGAGCAGGGCGGCGAGCGGATCCCCAAGCGCCTGAAGGGCTCCGCGGGCGGCTCGGTGCGCTTCTGGCGCTGTCGCTCCGACCGGGCGCAGGCCCAGGCCGTCGCGGCGGAGTGCGAGCGGCTGATCGCGGTCGAGGGCGCCCCTGCGTCGGAGATCGCCGTGCTCGTGCAGCTGAGCGGCGACGCCTCGGAGGAGGTCGTGCGCAACCTCGGCATGCACGTCGCCGCGGCCCGCCCCGTGGCGATGTCGCGCGAGCAGGTGTCGCCGGACCTGATCGCCAAGGAGCGGGAGATCGCGATCGAGCAGGCGACGGCGCCCGGGCGGATCGCGCCCAGGCCGAGGTTCGCCAGCGGCCCGTCGCTCGAGCCGGCGACGAGCGGTGTTCCGACGGGCAGCCCCACCGCGCGGGCGCCCTCGGCGTTCAGTCGCAGCACCTCGGTCGTCGCAACGAGCCGCGCGAGCTGTTCGGGAACGACCCCCGCATAGCCGAGCGCGTCGCTGTCCCACGCCTCGTCGCGGAGGTTGAACATGCCCATCCCCGACGCGATCCCGTGGTCGACGACGAGCGCGCCGGTCAACCGCTGCAGCACGAGCTCCTTGACGCCCACCCAGTGCTGCGCGCGCGCGGCCAGCTCGGGCTCGTTCTCGCGGTACCAGCGCAGCTTGACGAGCGGCGACATCGGATGGATCGGCGTGCCGGTGCGCCGGTGCAGCGCCAGCCCGCGCGAGTCGTTGCGCAGCCGTGCCGCCTGCTCGGCGGCGCGCGCGTCGGCCCAGGTCAGCACCCGCGAGATCGCGGTGGTCGATGCGTCGAGCGCGATCAGCGAATGCATCGCCGCGCCGAAGGCCAGCCCCTGCACCTCCAGCCGGGCCTCCCGCGCACCGCGCACCGCCTCGGCCGTCGCCTCCAGCGTGGCGGCGAGGACGGCCTCGGGATCCTGCTCGGCCCAGCCCGGGTGCGGGTTGTAGAGCTCGTAGCCCGCCCGGCCACTGGCCCGCGCCACGCCGTCGACGGTGAACGCGACCGCCTTGGCGCTCGTCGTTCCGATGTCCACGCCGATGACTGCTTCGCGCCTTGCCGCCGGGATCCGCCACCCTCCTCTGCGCCGGCGCCTACCCACTGCACGTCGGACGTGCACGTGGCGCGCTGTGGACTACTCGTTGCGCATCCCGTCCGGCGAGATGACCTGCACGCCGACCTTCACCTCGGGCGCGCGCTTGGTCCGCGAGGGCCGCTGCGGACGGCGGGTGAAGCGCTTCTGCCACAGGCCGACGAGGCCGATCTTCCAGGCGTAGTAGCCGGTCTTGCCCGGCGTGATCGAGAAGTCCATCACGCGCAGGTGCGCGAGCACGCGCTTGGACAGGTACATCGTGCGCAGCACGAGCCCCAGGCGCGGATAGAGCTTCTGCGGCTCGTTGGACGCGCGCACGCGCCCCATCAGGCGGTTCCACAGCCACGGCGGCGGGCGCCAGAGCGCGATGAGGTAGAGCATGAGGTTCGCCCAGCGCGGCGGGATCGCGAGATAGCTCTCGTCGATGTCGTCGAGGTCGATGCCGCGCTCCTCCATCGCCGCCGCCAGGCCCGTGTTGGGGATGACCTTCAGCGAGTAGATGAACAGCGTGTAGGGCCGGTCCATCAGGTACAGCAGCTGCAGCGTGGCCTTGACGTCGTCCCGCGTCTCGATCGGGTTGTCCATGATGATGTCGTAGGCCGACGGGATGTGGTACTTCGGGGCGAACGACGCGATGACCTTGCCGGCGTTGAGGATCTTCTCCGGCGGCGTCGGGCGCTTGTAGAAGTCGAGCATGTTCTTCGAGCCCGACTGGATGCCCATGCGCACCCGGTTCATCCCGGCCCAGGACAGCAGCTCGAACTTGTCCTGGCGCACGTAGTTGGGGATCACGCCGTAGACGGCGAAGGGGATCTTCAGCTCGTCGTGCCACAGCTCGGCGAACTCCTCGAGCTGGCCGTAGGGGATCGCCATGAAGCTGTCGTCGTGGAAGGAGACCTGGCTGAGGTGCGGGAAGCGCGCCCGCGCGTCCTTGACCTGGTCGACCATGTAGCGCGCGCTCGGGTGGCGGATGCGCTTGTACTTCTTGTCGTTGGCGATGAACTTCGTGTTGCCGCAGTAGCTGCAGTGAAACGGGCAGCCGATCGACCACAGCGTCGTGTAGCCCAGGCCGTCGTTGAGCAGGTAGTCCTCGACGCCCATCTGCACGAAGCCCTGCCCGGGCAGGTAGATCTTCTCGCTGTCGGCGCCGTACTGCGGAAACGGCAGCGCCTCCATCTCGCTGGGCGACATGAGCGGCAGGAAGTGGTTCTTGACGATCTGGTCGCCGTTGCCGCTGCCGTCGCCATGACCAGCGGGCTTGAACCAGAAGTTCTTCGTGTTCGTGTAGTCGCGGCCCTCCTTGAACGCGGCGAGGAACTGCTCGAAGGCGAACTCGCCCTCGCCGGTGCAGATCGCGTCGACGTCGGCGAGGATCGCGTCCTCGGGCTGGATGATCGGGTGGATGCCGCCCCAGATCATGTAGACCGAGGGGTTGACCTCGCGCACGCGCTTGATGACGCGCCGCGTCAGCTCGGCGTAGCCCGTCATCGAGGAGAAGCCGATCAGGTCGCTGTCCGCCAGCCCCTGCGCCATCTCGTCGACCTGCTCGTCGCCGATGACGGCCTTGTCGCCCATTCCGCGGACGGCGGTCTTCACGCTGCGATAGCGCTCGGTGGAGAT
>JAHWJM010000362.1 GCA_019348435.1 Actinomycetota bacterium | reverse complement strand
CGGCCTGCATCTCGGCAGGCTGCTGTATCTGAGCGGCGACCTGGAGGCTGCCGGAGACGCCTTCCGCGCCTCCATCGCGACCGGACATGTCGCCTACGCACCAGTGGCGTCCTATCACCTCGCCCGCCTCCACGAGGAACTGGGCAACACCGAGACCGCGATCGGGGCATATCGCCAAGCGAGCGAGTCGCTCGATCCCAAGCAGGCGTCGGCGGCGATCTACAAGCTCGGCTGCCTGCTCAAGGGCAAGGGCGAGACCGCGGCCGCACGCACCGCATTCGAACGGGCCGCCGCCATGACCAACACGTGGTACGGGCACCTGGCCGACAACGCACTGCGGACGCTGGGCTGATCGACGCCGCCAGCCAGCCCGTTGGCGTCCCGCTTACGGTTCGTCTTGCGCGTAGTCTCGGCGTGTGAACCGACGGCCGTTTGCAGCGCGGGCGGGGGCGCTTGTCAGCCTTGCAGTCGCGGTCGCTGGTTGCGGCTCAGCGACCGGACAGGAGTCCCCCGGGACCCAAGACCCGACGAGCGCCAACCAATCGCCGCCTGCGTGCGCCGCCACTCCCGTTGTTGGGAGCGTGGTTCGCGCCGGGCCGTTCACGGGGCCGGTATCGCGGGAACACGACGTTGTCAACGGCCGTTTTCGACTGCGCGTCGGGCAGTACCGCGACCGGGACTCTGGCCTGACCCAAAGATCCCGTGGTTCGTGCGCCGGAGTGCTCGCGTGGGGAGGTCGCTGAGAATCACCGGGACGCGTCTTGGCTCGGACCCTCAAACGTTCAGCGTGAGAAGTGGCCGCAGGCTCGATCGCGGCCGCAATCGATATGTCTTCCCATCGATCGTTTCCCCGCCTGCGGAAGGCTGCTGGCGGCTGACGTTCAGAAGCGGGAAAAGCACCGGGAGCCTGGTCGTTCTCGTCCAGAACGACGACGCTCCTTAGAGGCAAGACCGGCAGTCTCGGGCCATCCGAGACGTCCCGGCCGAGGTTCAGGTGTGGGACGTCGCAGCATCGGCCAGGCCGTCGTGCGTGCGTTCCGCGTCCCTGTGGAGGACCGGCTCACGCGCTTGACCGGCCCGAGACGTTCGTGGCGCTGGTCTGGCCGTGGCGGTAGGGCGGCGCGAGTCGCATCCTGCGGCGGGTTTCCGTGGGGGCGCTACGGTGCCCTCATGCTGCGCAACGAGCAGCTCGCGCGGGGCCGTGCGTTGTGCGCCGCGGGCGCCTGGCGAGATGCCCATGCCGCGCTCGCGGACGCAGATCACTCGTCGTCGCTTGCCGGCAGTGACCTGCGCCTGCTGGCGATCGCCAGCTACATGCTCGGCCGCGACGAGGAGTACGTCGAGACGCTCACTCGTGCGCATCAGGCGCAGCTTGACGAAGAGGCCATCGCGCAGGCGGCGCAGACCGCGTTCTGGCTAGGGATGCACCTCGTGACGACCGGTGACATGGCCCGTGGGAGCGGCTGGATCGGGCGCGCGCAGCGGCTCGTCGAACGTCTCGACGAGGACTGCGTCGAGCGCGGGTACCTGCTGATGCCGCTCGCCTTCCAGCGCCAGGCGGCGGGCGAGCTCGACGCGGCCGCGGCGATCGCCGGCCGGGCGGTCGCGATCGCCGAGCGCCACGGCGATGAGGACCTGTTTGCGCTTGCGGCGCACATGCAGGGTCACCTGCTCGTGCGCGAGGGCCGGATCGGCGAGGGGCTCGCGTTGTTCGACGAGGCGATGGTCGCGGTTACGACGGGGCAGCTGTCCCCGATCGTGCGGGGCGTCGTCTACTGCGGCGTCATCCTGGCCTGCCAGGCGGCGTACGAGATGCGGCGCGCCCAGGAGTGGACGGAGGCGCTGACGCAGTGGTGTGAGCGCCAGCCCGACATGGTCGCCTTCAGCGGGCGCTGCCACGTGCACCGCGCGGAGATCATGCAGCTGCGCGGCGCCTGGTCAGACGCGCTCGAGGAGGCGCGCTGCGCGCAGCGGCGAGCTGCGCGCGGCAACCAGCGCAAGGCGCTCGCCGAGGCGCACTACGTCCAAGGCGAGGTGCATCGCCTGCGCGGCGAGTCCAGCGCCGCCGAGCGCGCGTATCGCGAGGCGAGCGAACTCGGGCGCGATCCACAACCCGGCCTAGCGCTCCTGCGCCTTGCCGAGGGCGACACCGAAGCGGCGGGGGCGGCGATCGAGCGGGTGCTGGGCGAAACGCGCAGCACGAGCGACCGCGGACGGCTGCTGCCGGCGTACGCCGAGATCATGCTCGCCGCCGGAGACGTCGAGCGCGCCCGCGGCGCCTGCGAGGAGCTGTCGCAGATCGCTGCGAGCCGCGACGCGGGCATGTTGGACGCGGTCGCTGGGCAGGCGCAGGGCGCCGTCGACCTCGCCGGCGGCGATGCGCAGGGCGCGCTCGTGGCGCTGCGCAGTGCATGGCGCGCATGGGCGGAGGCGTCCGTGCCGTATGAGGCCGCGCGGACGCGCGAGCTGATGGGCCGTGCCTGCCGAGCACTCGGCGACGAGGAGGCCGCCGCGCTCGAGCTCGAGGCGGCAAGGCGCGTGCTTGCCGAGCTCGGCGCGGTGCACGACGTCGCGCGGATCGACGCGCTCGGCGCCACCACCGCGCCCGCGCCCGGCGGGCTCACCGCGCGCGAGCTCGAAGTGCTGGCGCTCGTCGCAGCAGGACGCACGAACCGGGCGATCGCTGACGCGCTCGTGCTCAGCGAGCGGACTGTCGAGCGCCATGTCAGCAACATCTTCGCCAAGCTGCGCGTCGCCTCCCGCTCGGCCGCGACGGCCTACGCCTACGAGCACCGGCTGGTGTGAGGCGCCACGGCTGGGTGAAACCACCCAGCCCGCTCGCGCGTCACGTTGGGTGGTAGCGCCGATGCGCCGAGACCGCCGGGGGCCGAAGCTTGCCCGAGCGCAACCGAGGCAGGAGGCAGACGATGAGCGAGCAGTTCGAGACGATCGTGATCGGCGCGGGCCAAGCGGGCCTGGCGGTCGGATACCACCTCGCCCAGCGTGACCGTCCCTTCGTGATTCTCGAGGCCGCCGAGCGCGTCGGCGACAGCTGGCGGCGACGCTTCGATTCGCTGCGGCTGTTCACGCCGGCCCGCTACGACGCGTTGCCCGGCTGCGAGCTGCCGCTCGACGGCTGGGCATTTCCGACGAAGGACGAGCTTGCCGACT
>JAHWJM010000361.1 GCA_019348435.1 Actinomycetota bacterium | reverse complement strand
TCACCCGCACCCCTTCGGAGTACCGCCAGATGGAGGAGTCGATCACGATGGCGCCGCTCGAGCGCATCGCGACCGACGAAGCGCTCGAGCACGAGCTGCTGACGCTGAACATGGGCCCGCACCACCCCGCCACGCACGGGGTGCTGCGCCTGCTGATCACGCTCGAGGGCGAGGTCGTGCGCGACCTGAAGCCGATCATCGGCTACGTCCACACCGGCATCGAGAAGACCGCCGAGGACAAGTCCTACTGGAAGGCGATCCCGGTCGTCGAGCGGATGGACTACCTCGCCTACTACTTCAACGCCTACGCCTTCTGTGGCGCGACCGAGACGCTGCTGGAGGTCGAGGTGCCGCCGCGCGCGCAGTACCTGCGGGTCATCCACCTCGAGCTCAACCGGATCATGAGCCACCTCGTCTGGCTGGGGACGAGCGCGCTGGACCTCGGCGCGATGTCGATGTTCTGGTACTGCTTCCGCGACCGCGAGCTGATCAACGACCTCTTCGAGCAGTCCAGCGGCCAGCGCATGCACACGCGCTACATCCAGGTCGGCGGCGTCGCGGAGGACATCCCGCGCGGCTGGGAGGCAAAGCTGCGCGAGTTCACGGCGCAGATGCCGGGGCGCGTGGACCAGTACAAGGACCTGCTGTTCAACAACGAGATCGCCCTGCAGCGCCTGCGCGGCGTCTGCCCGCTCGCCGAGGAGGAGCTGCTCAAGCTCGGCGTCACGGGCCCGCTGCTGCGCGCCGCCGGCAACCCGTGGGACCTGCGCAAGGCGGCGCCCTACTGCTCCTACGAACACTTCGACTTCAAGATCCCGGTCGGCACCGAGGGCGACAACTGGGATCGCTTCGCCGTGCGCGTCGCCGAGATCTACGAGTCGGTCGCGATCATCGAGCAGGCGATGGACGGCCTGCCCGAGGGGGCGTGGATCACCGACGACCGGAAGGTCGCGCTGCCGCCGCGCCACGAGCTGGCGACGTCGATGGAGGCGCTGATCCACCACTTCAAGCTCGTCACCGAGGGCTTTCGCGTGCCGCCCGGCGAGGTCTACTTCCCGATCGAGTCGCCGCGCGGCGAGCTCGGCTGCTTCGTGCGCTCCGACGGCTCGTCGAAGCCGGCGCGGGTGCACATGCGCGACCCGTCGTTCGTCAATCTGCAGGCGACCGCGCCGATGACCGAGGGGTCCTACATCGCCGACCTGATCGCCACGCTCGCGATGCTCGACCCGGTGCTGGGGGGCATCGACCGGTGATCGGCCGGCGCAGGAAGCGCTCGTCCCCGTTGCGCGCCGACTCGCCCCCCGCCGAGTACGGCTCGACGGCGGCGACGAAGGAGCCGGTCGGCGATCTCGTGCCCGTGCCGATCGAGCGCGAGGTCCCCCGCTTCGGCCACGGCTCGCGCGTCCCGGGCTGGGACGAGGCTGCCGATCTCGCCAAGGATCCGGCCGAGATCCCCGACGCGGCGACGACCCCCGTGCCCGCCGAGCTGCGCGCCGAGATCGAGGCGCACATGGCCAAGTACCCGGACTTCCACAGCGCGGCGATCCCCGCGCTCGCCGCCGCGCAGCGCGTGCACGGCTGGTGCTCGCCCGAGGCGATCATCCAGACCGCCTGCGTGATGCGCCTGACCCCCGGCTACCTCATCGCCGTCGCGTCGTTCTACGACATGCTCGAGACGCGCCCCGTCGGGCGCCATGCGATCTACGTGTGCACGAACATCTCCTGCTCGCTGTGCGGCGCCGACGAGCTGCTCGAGCGCCTCGAGCAGGAGACCGAGGGAGACGCCGACTTCAACGTGCGCCACTTCGAGTGCCTCGGCGCCTGCGACATCGCCCCGATGGCCTCCGTCGACGGCGTCTACGTCGGGCCGATCACGCTCAGCGAGGTGCCGACGCTGATCGAGCAGGTCCGCGACGGCACGCCGCCGCTGCCCGGCAAGCAGCTGCACCTGCGCAAGAGCACCGATCCGGGCGCGGCGCGCGCGCAGCCCGCCGGCACCGACCCGGGCGCGGCACGCGCGCAGCCCGGCGCCGCCGACCCGCTCTCGCCGACGCACAGCCACGGCGAGCCGATGGGCGGCGGCCCCGTCGGCCCTCCGGCCGCGATCGAACGTCCGCCCCCGATCGAGGACGAGACATGACGAGCCCGACCATCCTCTTCGCCGGGATCGACGAGCCGGGCCTGCACAAGATCGACGTCTATCGCCGCCGCGGCGGCTACGAGGCGATGCGCAAGGTCCTCGAGCAGATGACCCCCGGCGAGGTCGTCGACGAGCTCTCGGCGTCGGGACTGCGCGGGCGCGGCGGCGCCGGCTTTCCGAGCGGCAAGAAGATCTCGTTCGTCCCGAAGGCGAACGTCGACAAGTACCTCGTCTGCAACGCCGACGAGTCCGAGCCCGGGACCTTCAAGGACCGCGAGCTCATGCAGAAGAGCCCGCACATGCTCATCGAGGGCATCGTCATCGCGGCCTACGCCGCAGGCGCCAACCGGTCGTTCATCTACATCCGCGGCGAGTACGCCGAGCAGGCCGACATCATCGACGCGGCGCTGCTCGAGGCGGAGGCGGCCGGCTTTATCGGCGACGACATCCTCGGCTCGGGCTTCAACCTGACGCTCGTCCTGCACCGTGGCGCCGGCGCCTACATCTGCGGCGAGGAGACGGGGCTGCTCGACTCGCTGGAGGGCAAGCGCGGCAACCCGCGCCTGAAGCCGCCGTTTCCCGCCAACCAGGGCCTCTACCAGGGACCGACGGTCATCAACAACGTCGAGACGCTGGCGGCGATGCCGCACATCCTGCGGATCGGCGGGGAGGAGTACGCGAAGATCGGCACCGAGACGTCGGCCGGGACGAAGCTCGTCTCGATCAGCGGCAACGTCCAGCGCCCCGGCAACTACGAGATCGAGCTCGGCATCCCGTCACGCGAGATCATCTACACGCTCGCCGGCGGCCCGCCGGACGGGCGCGAGGTGAAGCTGTGGTTCCCCGGCGGCTCGTCGGCTCCCGTGCTGACCAAGGACGACCTCGACGTCCCCTACGACTTCGACGCGCTCGCGAAGGCGGGGTCGATGCTCGGCTCGGGCGCGATCATCGTCGTCGACGACAGCGTCCCGGTCGTCAGCGTCGCGCTGAAGCTCGCGAAGTTCTACGAGCACGAGTCCTGCGGCAAGTGCAC
>JAHWJM010000360.1 GCA_019348435.1 Actinomycetota bacterium | reverse complement strand
GACCACTCGAGCGTGCCCGCAATCTGCCGGGCTACTCGGCCAGCTCGCTCCGCCGACCCGCCCACCATGATCGGTAGCACGACAGGACCTTGACCGGCCCGCGGTCGACAAGCGAAGCAACCGGGAGGCCTCCCCCACCCGCCTGCCCCCGGCGATGTCTCCTGCGGATCGCGCGCAGCTCGTTCTGGCGCATCGCGCGGGTAGAAGTTCGCGCCGAGTCTCAGATCTCGTCGACGTCGACGACAAGCGCCAAGCCGCAGGCATCGCGCGCTGGAGCGGAGACGTCGCCCTGCCCCCCGCGGGATAGCGCAAGCTGCCCGGCGTCCGGCGGTCAGTGGGCACGCGCGACGAACAGGTCGCGCATCGTGATCATGAGGATCTCGGGCGCGCGCGCGACAGTCATCCTGCCCGCGCGGACTTGGTCGCCGCAGGCGTGCAGCAGCGCGAAGAAGCTCGTCACGAGCCAGTCGGTCGGCAGGTCGGTTCGGAACGCGCCGTCTGCTCGGCCGCGCTCGATCAGCTCGCGGATCGGTTGGATGGCGGCGTCGTGGGTGCGCAGGACGTCTGCGGGGACGAGTTGCTCGGCGGTCGCTTGTGCGATCGCCCGGTTGCGGTCCAGCTCGCGCCAGGCGACCGCGATGATCCGGTCGAGCGCTTCGACGGCGCTGCCGGCGTGCGGCTCGGCGGCCTCGAGCGCGGACCTCGCATGGTTGACGGCGCGCTCGAGGACCGCGGCGAGCAGCGCCTCGCGCGTTGGGAAGTGGGCGTAGACGGTGACGCGCGAGACCCCCGCCTGCTCGGCAACCGCGCTGATACTCGCGCCGTTTCCGCGTTCGAGCAGCGAAACGGCGGCGTCGAGGATGGCGCCGACGTTTCGCTCTGCCGTGGCCCGGCGGTGGTCCGTGGTCGAGTCCGGCATCCATCCTTGAACGTACCTCAGTGCATGGCGTGGCGGGCTGCGCCGCTGGGCCGCACCGCCGGCAACGTGAGCAGCGCGACGACCGCGAGCGCCGCCGCGATCAAGGCCGCGGCGAGCAACCCGTCGCGGTACCCGGCGGCGAAGTCGGCGGCCGGGGCTGCCGCGGCGATCGCCGACAACGCGGCGACGCCGAGCGCTGCGCCGATCTCGTGTGCCGTCATCATCAGCCCCGAGGCGATGCCGGCGCCGTCGTGGTCAAGCTCGCTCATCGCGGTCACCGACGCGGCGGGAAAGACGAGCCCGACACCAAAGCCGAGGATGAGAAAGCCCGGCAGCAGACCGCCGGCATAGCTCGCCTCGTCGGGTACCGCGGCCAGCAGCGCTGTCGCGGCCGCCATGAGCGACGCGCCCACGACCGCGACGAGGCGTGACCCCGCGTGGCCCATGAGGTGCGACGCGAGGTGCGCCGCGATCGCGATCGCAACGGCGATCGGCAGAAAGCCCAGCCCGGTCTCCAGCGCGGACGCGCCGATGACGTGCTGGAGGTACAGCGAGTTCAAGAAGAACGCGCCGACGAGGATGCCCGTCGCGCCGAGCAGGATCGCGGCGCCGGCCACGAGCGAACGTGAGCGCCAGGTCGCCGGCGACAGCAGCGGACGCTCGACGGTGCGCTCGGCGCCGACGAAGCCGGCGATGAGGGCGCTGCCGACGCCGAGCAGGACGAGCGTGTGCGTCGAGCCCCAGCCGTGCTCGGCTGTGCCCTGGATCGCATAGACGAGCACGACCAAGCCGCCCACGACGAGCGCCGCGCCGGGCAGATCGAGCTGGCCCGCCACGGCGCCTGGCGGGCGCGCGGGCGACACGAGGCGCATCGCCAGCGCCGCGGCCGCGAGGCCGACCGGCACGTTGATCAGGAAGATCCACTCCCACCTCATCCAGCTCGTCAGGATGCCGCCGAGCAGCATCCCGGCCGCGGCGCCGGCGCTGGCGATCACCCCCCAGGCGGTCAGCGCGGTCGCGTGCTGCGCGCCGCTGTACGTCGTGACGATGATCGACAGCGCGGCGGGGGTGAGCAGCGCCGCCCCCAGGCCCTGCGCGGCGCGCGCCACGATCAGCGCGACCGGCGACCACGCCAGCGCACTGGCCAGCGACGCGATCGTGAAGAGCAGCAGCCCGGCGAGGAAGACCCGCCGCCGGCCGAGCAGGTCCGCCGCGCGGCCGCCGAGCAGCAGCAGCCCGCCCGCGAACAGCACGTAGGCCGTGACCACCCACTGCAGATCACCGGCCGCGAAGCGCAGGTCCGCGCCGATCGAGGGCAGCGCGACGTTCACGACCGTGATGTCGAGCACGACCATGAACTGCGTCGCGCACAGCACGACGAGCGTCGACCACGGCTGCGCTCCCGGTCGCGCTGCGGGGAGGGTGCCGGCGCGGGGGCCCGCTGTCGTGGTCGCGTGCACTGTCGCTCCTCTGTCCTCTGGGTTGGCAAGCATGTCAATGGAGATGCTAGCCTTCGCTTTACAACCCTGTCAACCCATAGGAACAAGGAGCCCTCGGCCGTGACCGGACCGCTCGCCCGCCTCGCATCGCAACATCCCAGACGCGTCGTGCTCGCGGCCATCGTGCTGACGCTGGTCGCGGCGGTGATCGGCTCGTCGGCGGTCGATCGGCTGGCGCCCTACGCGGCGGAGGACCCGCAGACGGAGTCGGTGCGCGCCGACGCGCTGCTTGCGCGCGGCGGCGTGGAGGCGGGCGTCGACGTCGTCGCGCTCGTCAAGACGCCGAGCGGCGCGACATCGCGCTCGGGACGCAGCCGTGTCGAGCGCGTCGCGGGGCTGCTGCGCGCCGACGCCGACATCGGCCGCGTCGACACGGCGACGACGCGTGCCGCCGACCTCCAAGCCCGGCTTGAGGGCGCGGAGACGGTGGTCGTGGCGGATCCCCACTGCGCGCGCTGGCTGGGCGTGGACCAGGCAGATGCGCGGGTACGGACCGTCACGTCGTTCCTGGCCGCCATGGTCGCCACGCTGCCGTTGTCCGAGGACGCCGCGGAACCGGTGGCGTGGCACGACCCGTGCTGGCTCGGCCGGGGGATGGCCGAGTACGACGAGGCGCGGGCGGTGGTATCCGCCGCCTCGGGCGCGGCGCCCCTCGAGCCAGAGCACACCCGCGACCGCGCGTGGTGCGCCGGCGGCGGCATGGGCTACGCCGAGGCGGACCCCGAAGGTGCTGCAGAGATCCTGCGCCGCCGTGCGGCAGAGTTGCGCGCC
>JAHWJM010000035.1 GCA_019348435.1 Actinomycetota bacterium | reverse complement strand
AAGCGGCGAACGGGTCTTTGGGACGGCGGGGATCTCGTCGACGGCGCGAGGAGCAACGTCGTCGCGACGTCCCTCCAGGCGGGCCGTCGTCAGCTCCACCATCCGGCGCGCTGCCGCCGCATAGAAGCGTTCGCTGGTGCGGGCCGAACAGCCAAACGCCAGCGCGATGAAGGGGTTGCGCGCGACTCCGGGGGCGCCAGAAGTCACGCACGCGAGGAGAGATCGTCCGTCGCAACCACGTGCATCCCCGCCGCGAGACAGTGTCGACGACGTGCGAGCCGATGAACGCGGCAGCGCCGTGACGAGAACTCGCGAGGCCGCGCTCTCGCTGCGCGCGAGGAGGTGCCGTCCAACGGCCGTGAAGCCTATCCATAGGGGCGGTGCCGGGCCCGATGCTGGTTGTTATCGTCGCCGCCCTTGCGAAACATCGTGAGCGACAACGCCCCCGGACACCCGCCACTCCGGGCATCGTCGTGTTCGGTCTCGGCGATCGGCAGTAGATGAAGCGCGTTCTCCTCGCACCGAACGACTTCGTCGGCGAGAAGATGGCCGCTCCGGGCATCCGCTACTTCCATTTCGCGCGGGAGCTGGCGCGAGACGGGCGCTTCGACGTGACCTTGATGGTCACCAACGATCCGCAGGAGGTGAAGCTCGACGGCGTCCGCGCGATCGGGACGCTGCCGCGCCGCCACCGTCAGATGAGGGAGCTCGCGCGGTCGTTCGACGTGATCGTGGCGCAGGGCGGGCTGGACTGCAGGACCATGGTCTATCTCGCCGGGACCGGGGTGCGCACGATCTACGACCTGTACGCGCCGCTGTTCGAGATGCTGACCTTCCAGGGGGGGCTCGACAGCGCTGGCAGCGAGCCGCGCCTGCGCTGGGAGGCCTACAGCTTGCGCCATCGGATCCTGCTGTTGACGGGCAGAGCGTTCATCGGCGCCAACACGGCACAGCGTCACGCGCTGCTCGGTGCGCTGGCGGCGCTCGGCAGGATCTCGCTCGAAGACTACCGGCTCGACCCGACGCTCGGGCACCTTGTCGAGGCGGTCGGGCTCGGCGTCGACGTCGAGCCGCCACGTGCGACGGTTGAAGACGTCCGGGCGGGACTGCCACATGCCCGCGAGGATGACCGCGTGCTGATCTGGCCGGGCAACCTGTGGGACTGGTTCGACCCGGAGACGCTCATCCGGGCGATGGCGAGGATCTCCGCCACACGCGATGACATCAAGCTCTACTGCCTCGGGCTGCGCCACCCGAACTCCGGCTACGGGGGCGAGATGACCACGACGGGTCGCACGATACGCCTGGCCGAGGAGCTCGGCGTCAAGGACCGCACGGTGTTCTTCGACTTCGGATGGATCACCTATGAGGAGCGCCAGAACTACCTGCTGGCAGCCGACATCGGCATCAACGTTCATTCGCGCCACGTCGAGACGACGTTCGCCTACCGCACGCGGATTCTGGATTACCTCTGGGCTGGCCTTCCTGTCGTCACGACCGAGGGCGGGGCATTGAGCGATCTCGTCGACCGCAACGGGTTGGGACGGACGGTGCGCTTCGAGGATGTCGGCAGCTGCGTGCGCGCGATCCTCGAGCTCTGCGACGACCGGGTCGAATACGCGCGCGTCAGGGAGCGAGTTGCGCTGTTTCGCCGGCAGATCACGTGGCAGCACGCGATCCAGCCGCTCGTGGAGTTGATTGAGGCCCCGCAGTCGCGCGTGAAGGCCGGAGCGACCGTTCGCGGCCTCGCGCTCCGCTACGCCGCGGCGCGCGGGCGTGCCGCCACGCGAAGAGCTCTTGTCGCTGGAGCGCGATCGCGCTGACAAAGCGGCCGGATCTCGCGCTCACGGAGGCCGTTCGCCGTGGCATCCGCGTCCTCGTCGCCCGTGACGTCGCCATTCGGGTGCTCACAATGGCCGGGGGGATTGTGCTGGCGATCCTGCTCGGACCCGGCGCCTTCGGCGTGTGGGCCGTCGGGTTGGGGCTTGTGGCGGCGCTCCAAGCGATGACCCGCAGCGGGCTTGGGGCCACGCTGGTGCGGCGCCCGGAAGCTCCGACAGCAGGGGAGCTGAATGCGCTCTTCACGTTTCAGATCTGTTTCGGCCTGGTCGCGGCGGCGATCGGCCTGGCTCTCGCGTTCGGGCTGCTGCCGGCGCTCGGCTCCCCCGCCGACGAAGCTCAGGCGATCTGCCTGGCACTGCTCGCGCTGCCGATCTCCTCTCCCCGCGTGGCGCCGGCATGCGTACTCGAGCGGGAGCTGCGATATGTCCCGCTGTCGATCATGGACGTCGCCGAGCAGCTGGCGCTTTACGGGGTCGCCGTCCTGCTCGCGGCTGCCGGGGCGGGCATCTGGAGCCTCGCACCGGCCGCATGCGCGTCGGCCGCGGCCGGCGTCGCGGCTGGTCTCGTCGTCTCGCCCGTCCGCGTCCGCCCGACACGCCGGCTGGGCGTCCTGCGCCGGATATGGCGCTTCGGTGCCGCCTTCCAGCTCTCGGAGTCCCTCTACGCCGTTCGCGACGGCGGCCTCAACCTGCTCCTGCTGACCTTCGCAGGAGCCTCGGTGACGGGCGTATGGGCACTGGCACAGCGGCTGCTCGTTGCGCCGGTCGTCCTGTTCCAGACGGTCGGGCGCGTCGGCTTCGTGGCGTTCTCGAAGGTGACGACGCGCGAGGAGGACGAACGCCAGGCGCAGCAAGTGCTCGGCGTGACGGCACTGGCCGCGGCGGCGCTGCTCGCGACGATCGTCGCAAGCGCGCCGGCGCTCGTCGGGGGCGTTCTCGGCCGAGAATGGGAGGGTGTCATCCTTCCCGCCACCCTGGCCGCGGTCGGTTGGATGGTGCTCGGGCCGCTCTGGGTCGCGCTCTGGGGCCTCGTGCAGGCGCGGGGCGACCTGCGCGGGCCGCTCGTCGGGGGCGCGGCGCAGCTCGTCGTGCTGTGGACGGCGGCGATCGTCATCGCGCCCAGGTTCGGCGCGAAGGCGATCGGCGCGGCCTTCCTCGTCGCGCTGGCGGTCACCGCGGGACTGCTCTATGTCCACTCGCGCAGGTTCGTCACGCTGCGGCTCGCAACGCTCTGGTGCGCTGCGGCGATCGCGACCGTGGCGGCGGCCGCCGGCCGCGCCGTGGCGGATCAGATGCCGACGTTGACCGATCTGCCGCTTGCGGTGGCAGCGACGCTTGCGGTCTGGTCGCTGCTTGCGATCGCGCTCATGCCTCGTGACCTGCACAGGCTGGCGAGCCACGCCGGAGTCGCCGGGATGCTGTGCTGGAGAGGATCTTCGCGAACGTGAAAGCGGTTGTTCGAGTCGGCGGCAGCGAACGGTGTGGCGGCGACCGAGCCGAGACCATCGCATATCGTTTCCGCAGGTGATGTACCGACCGGTCAAGATGGCGATCGTCGGAGCCCTCCTGGCTGTGCTGGCCTATCCCTTGCTGCGCAACGCAGCGACCAGTGACCCGAGCCGCGACGCGTGCGGGGCCACCGGCGGGGAATCCGGCCGGCTCTGCTCTTCTCGCAGCGTCGTCGGCTCGCTGCCCGTGGACGCCCGAGCGTTCGTAGACACGATCGGTGTGAACACTCACCTGTTCTACGTCGATACGGCGTACGGCGACTACGCGATGGTCAGGCAGCGCCTGCGCGAGCTCGGCATACGCCACATTCGCGACGGGCTCGACCCCGGCCGCACGCCGCTGTTCTTCAAGCGCGTCAACGACCTCGGCGCCGCAGGCATCAAGAGCACGCTGATCGCCTGCCGCGTCGAGCCACCCGGCGTTCCCTGGACGACGTACGTGGAGGACGCCAAGCGCAAGGTGCGCTCCTCGCTGGACGCACTGGAGGGCGTGAACGAGCCCGACCTCGTGGCGGCGGGAACCGACTGGGTCAGGTCCGCGCGGCGATGCCAACGCGAGATGCATCACCAGGCCAAGCACGACACCCACGGGCCGCCTCTTCGGGTGCCCGTCCTCGGCCCCGCCATTCAGGCGGGCGCCGTGCACCGGCTGGGTGAGATCTCCGACCGCGCCGATGGCGGGACCATCCATCCCTACGCCGGCGGCATGCGCCCGAGCCGCCCCGGCGCCTACGGCTTCGCCTCGCAGATGGCGAGCGTACGCAAGTACCAGTTCGGCGACGCGCGCGTCCCCGTCTACGCGACCGAGACGGGCTACCACGATGCCATGAACACGGCCAGCACCCACCCTCCCGCGTCGCAACGGGCGATCGCGATCTATATGCCGCGCCTGTTCCTTCAGCATGCGAAGGCCGGGTTGAAGCGCACGTTCGCCTATGAGCTGGTCGACGAGCATCCCGACCCGGCGCTCACCGACGTCGAGCTGAACTACGGGCTGTTCGAGAGCGACTGGTCCTACAAGCCGAGCGCGACCGCGCTCGCGAACACGATCACTCTTCTGAACAGCCGTCGGCGGAGCCCGCGCAGCCGGCTGCGCTACTCGCTGTCGAATACAGCCGATCCGGACGGCCCAGGTTCGCGGGGCGCCGTCGAGGACATGCTGCTTCAGAAGGGCGACGGCTCGTACTGGCTGGCGCTATGGCAGGACTCGACGGTGTGGGATGAGAACGCGCGCACGGACATCCGCAACGCAAGCACCGCGGTCGGGGTGACGCTGGATCGCAGCATGACGTTGACGAACTACCGCCCGACAGAGAGTGTCACCCCCTCCCACAGGGTTACCGCGCGGTCGTTTACGGTCGACGTCGGCGACGACGTGCTCCTGGTCAGGATGAGGGAGTCGCCTGCGCCGCGCGGCGTCCCGAGAGCAGCGGTCAGCGGCGCAACGACTGGACGAGGGAGCCGAGCCGCTCGATGAAGCGCTCGCGCGAGAACTCCTCGGCCCGGGCGCGCAGTGCCGCTCGGTCCCATCCTTCGCTCGCCACCCGCTCGATCGCCCCGCGCAGCGCTGTGGTGCCCGCGTCGGTGACGAGGATGCCGTCCACGCCGTCGCGGACGATGTCGAGCGCGCCGCCGCGTGCGAGCCCGATGACCGGCGTCGCGGCGGCGAGCGCCTCCACCATCGAGATGCCGAAGTCCTCCTCGCCGACGTGCAGATAGCCGGATGCGCGGGCGTACAGCGCGGTCAGCTGGTCGCGTGGCAGCCAGCTGTGCAGGGACACGTTCGGCGGCAGCGACGCTCGCAGGGAGTCTTCGAGCGGTCCGATGCCGACCATCGTCAGCCGGTACGGAAGGTCGCGGAATGCTTCCGCGACGGCCGCCGGTCGCTTGTAGCCGACGAGCCGGTTCACCCATAGGAAGTGACCCGGCTCCTTCTCTGCGGCCGGATCGAACTCGTCGACGTCGACGGGCGGATGGATGACGACGGCGTCGCGGCGGTAGGAGCGCTGGATGCGGGCGCGCACCGCCTGCGAGTTCGCGACGTAGCAGTCGGGGCGCCGTGACGCCTCGAGGTCGAGCTTGCGCAGTCGCCCGAGCAGTGGTCGCAGCGCGGCGCTGCGGTGATCCTCGCCGGCTCGCCATGCCCAGCGGATCGGCGTATGGCAGTAGCAGACGAAGATCGCATCGTCCCGGGGCCGCACCTGGACGGCGAATGCGTGCGAGGAAGCGATCACGACCTCGTAGGAGTGCAGGTCGAGCCGCCGGAAGTAGCTTGGCATGATCGGGAAGAGCAGCCGCCAGCGGCCCGGATCGTGGCCGCGCTGGCGCATGCCGGGGAGCCCCGCCAGTCGCGACTCCTGCACGATCGAATCCGCGAGCTCGGGCGGCAGCAGCTCGCGAGCCGCGTGGAAGGTGAAGACGTCGGGCGCGTTTGCCGGCGAAAACAACCCGGTGCGGATCGCGTCGACCACGCGCTCGGAGCCGTGAAAGCCCTGAAACCAGTCGTGGACGATCGCCGCTCGGGCGCCGATTGCAGGCACGCCGGATGCTGGGTGCTCGGACGGCTTCGCGCGGTCCTGCTGATGGACTTCCGCCCGCGGCACGTGCGCATATTGACGCAGGGGGAGGCGAAACACCAATGTCGCCCCGCGCTCGACGAGCGAAGCTGCACCGCGGCGGCGGTGCGCGCGACGATCTCGGCTCTCAGCCGGAGTCGTCGAACTCCTCCTCGGTCGCCGGTCGCCTCTGCCGCGGCGGTGGTGCCGCTGCGTCGGGCGGGGCCGGCGGGGATGGTCTCGCCCGCGGCGGCGCCGGGCGTCGGGGAGTGCGCCGGGGCGCCGGCGCCGGCCTGGGCGGAGCGACCGCAGGCGGGCGCGGTGCCGCCGGCCTTTGCGCAAGACCAGGCGCCTGCCTCGCGCGCGGGGGGACCTCGGCCGGGGGACCTGGGCGCCGGAGCCGCGAGCTCCTCACCGGCGCGCCGATCTTCAGCGCCAGCGGAATCGTCCGACCCGCAATCTGGAGCCGCGCGTCACGCTGCGTCACCAGGCGCTGCGTGAACGCTGAGCGCGGCTCGAAGCGCAGCGTGGCCTCCACGGTCACTCCCGGCTGCAGGGGCCGGAGGGTGAACTGGCGGCGGTCGTAGACAAGTGCCGCCCTCCCCGACAGGAGCATCGGCTGTGTGACGATGCGACGATCGCCGCGGTTGTTCAGGCGCACGTGCACGCTGACGCGAGCGGCATGGCGGGCACGTCCGGCCGTTGAGCCGGACGGATGAAGGATCGCCGAGATGACCCGAACGTCCACCGTCTCGGCCGCGCTCGGCGGCGCTTCGGATCTCGGGCTCGTCGAGGCCGGCAGGGCCACCACGGCCACCGCGATGAGGACGGCCGCCAGCATGCCCGCGGCGTGCTGCGGGCGCCCGCTCGGCTTCTGCGAGCGCTGTTCGGTCTTCGACCGCAGGCGACGGTTCGTCAGCGTCAGCGAGCTCACCGCGAACGCCGCCATCCCGAGAGACCAGAGAAGGACGATGCCGGGTCGGCCGAGCCCCGCCGTGACGCTCAGTCCGATCGAGCAGTCGCGCTGGATCTCGGGGCCGCATGTCGCCTCGCTCTGCTCGTGGACGAAGAGCCATGCGGCCATCGCCAGCGTCCACACGACGGGCAACCACGGGATCAGGCGCCACGAGCGCATCATTCAGGCCTGGCCGCGGGCGGCGCGCCGACGCACGGCAGTCGTCGTGGCGAGCATGCCGAGCAACAGGAGCGCGCACATGAGGCCTGCCGCCCCCGCCCAGAATGGTCCCGTCCGCAGCGGAAAGGATCCGGGAAGGTCGGCGACGAGGCGGTCGACGAGTCGCGTCGGCTCGACCGGCGACTTCGAGGGCAGCACGACGAACCCCGCCGTGTCGGCAGCGATCATCCGTTGCACGTCGTCGGCCTGCTGTTGCACGAGGGTGCGTTGCCAAGGCGGGAGGTTCTCCGCGATCCTCGAGATGATCTTCTGGCGACTTTCGTGAACGCGCTGCTGGCGTGCCTGCGTCAGCGCGTTCGGCGCGGGCGACGGCGCGGGCGGCGCCACGACGTCCGCTGGCTGCGCTCCGATGATCCTCTGCAGGACGTGCGCCCGCCGTTCAAGGAGCTCGCGTCGGCGACGCGGCAGATTCTCGCCGACGATCGAGATGAGCTGCTGCCACTTCTTCTCGGCCTCGCGACGCGTGACGCGCCGTGCCGCGTCGAGGAGAGCGGAGCGAAGCGGCCCGGACAACCGGTTCGCGTCGTCCGGCACCTCGTTCGCCACCGTGACGAGGAAGCTGAGCCTGCCCTTCCGCGCGCTGCGTTCGATGGTCACGCGGCGCGGGTCGTAGAGGCTGTCGTCTGCTGTCAGGCGAGCGACGTCGGCACGCAGCTGGGGCTCCTCGAGGGCGGCGCGCAGCTCGGCGGCGGCAGCGCGTGCATCACTCGGCGGATCGCGTCGCGGCGCGGTGACGCTGACGTCGTCCCAGTTCAGGATGTGTTCGCCACCGCGGTTCGGGATCGCGCTGTCCGCGCCGACCGCGGCCGGAAGGTAACGCAGGACGAGAGATCCCTCCAGATCCTGCGGCGAGATCTCGTAGTCGGTCGAGATCCACTGCCACGTCCCGCGGCGCTCCGGGTCTCCCAGCCTCTGCGCGAGCTGCTCGCTCCCCGAGAAGCCCTCGAGGAAGACCGCCGCCCTGCCTTCGCGAACGTTCGGCGAGAAATAGACCCAGGCTTTCACCCGGTAGGTCCCGGCGCGGGGCAAGACGACGTACGTGTGACCGGCATTCGTGTCACTCCCGGCCGCCTGAGTGATCGAGGAGCGCAGCGAGGCGCTCCCCGTGTGCGCGAGCCGCTCGGAGCGCCGTATCTCAGCCGCCGCGGGGTCGCCCCAGCCGGTCGTGCCGTGCTCGAAGCCTGGATTGGAGACGAGGTTCAGCTTGTCCGGCGGCGGCAGGTCGGCGTCGTCGGACAGCACGCGCACATCGTCCCAATGGAGCACCTGACCGCGTCCGGGGAGCGCCGACCCCGTGGCCAGGACGATCGCGCCCTCCTTGTCCTGCGACTCGACGACGTAGTCGCTCGAGATCAACTGCCACCGCTCGTGCAGCGTCGGGTCGCCGGTTCGCGCGGCCACGCGGCTGCTGTCCGCGAAGCCTGCGAGCTCGATCTCCGGCGCGCCCGCGCTATAGCCACTGGGCAGGCGGACCCATGCCTGCACGGTGTACCGGCCCGAGGCCGGAAGAACGGCCTCGGTCAAGGCGATGCCCTCGTCGGCCCGGCTTCGCCCGTCGCGCACGGAGGCCAGCGACGCGCTGCCCGAGTACGCGTGCTCGGCAGAACGTCGCAGCGCGACGCCCGGCGCAGGCTTCCAGCCCTTCGTACCGAACTGAAAACTCGCATTGGCGACGACCGCGCGCAGCGCTGGATGATCATCGCTGCTTGCTGCGGCATTGCCGGGCGGCGTGGCGGGAAAGACCTCGAGCGTCGCGTCGAAGTGCGAATCGCGAAGCAGGCTGACGGCGACCGGCACGGCGACGAGCAGCACGGGAACCACCAGCGCGTAGCGCGAACGCGCCCAGCCGGGCAGCCAGCCGACCAGCGGTCGCACGCTCACCGCTGTTTGACGCGCGTGCTCGGGCTCGCCACGGCGCCGCCGTTCGGGAACTCCCGACGCGCTCCACAGCGCGACGCCGAGGAGTAACCACGCCAGGACCTTGCCCGGCTGCTCGATCGCCTCGGATGTCCAGGCGAGCAGGAAGAACGATGCCGACGCGGCGACAGCCGCGGTCGCCAGCCCGCGCAGAGGCATCGCGCTGCGCATCGCGCGCGCGGCGATCGCGATCAAGGTCCCGAAGATGGCGAGGATGAATGGGACGGCGCCGAGCGGCCCCTGTTCCTGAAGGACCTTCAGGTAGCTGTTGTCGGCGAACGCCTGAACCCTGCCCTCGCTGTCCTGCGTCGCGCTTCCCACCGTTCCCAACCCGGTTCCGAGCGGGTGGGCCTGGACTGTGTCCAGCGATTCGCGCCAGCGCTCGACGCGGGTCGTCAGCGAGGGGTCGGAGAGTGGGTCGAGCAATCCGGCGGCGCGCTCCTCGACCGCCTGGGACCCGCCTGACACCGCGTTCGGGACGAGCGCGCCGAGTGCTATCAGGACGACGAGGAGCGGCGCGGCCGCCAGCCCGAGCGCGATCTTCCTCCTTCTTGCCAGGCCGCTCGCAAACGTCAGGAGAGCCGCGGCGCACAGCATGCCCGCGGCGATCGCCACCAGGCTCGTGCGGACGTAGCTGCCGACGAGCGCGACGATCACCAGGGCGAACCCGAACCAGGCGGCGAGCCGCAGGCGCACGAAGGCCAAGCCGAGCGCGAAGAGGAACACTCCTGCTGGAACGAGGTAGCTCGCCAGGCCGATCGCGCTCGAGAAGGAGCCCGAGTTGCGGAAGATGACGCCGTCCTCGCTGGGCACGAGCGCGGTCGTCGAACGGGCGAAGGCCGCCGCGCGCTCGGTTTCGGACGGCCCGGCGACGGCTCGAAAGGCAGCGTAGGCAGTGATCACGAGGAGTACGCCGACGAGCGCGTTGACGACGTGCTCCGGCCGCCACCTGGCGAGCAGCATCGCGCCCGCTGGAACCGCCAGCACGTATGCCTGCGACAGCCGAAAGCCGGCCAGCGCCGAGTCGACGTCGCCGGCCACGCCGAGCTGTATGAGGGAGACGGCGATCCAGGTCGCCAGCAGCGCGAGCGCGATGCGAACCGGCCTGCCCACGTTGCGCCAGATCTCGAGCAGCGTTCGACCTCGATCCTGACGCACGATCCCGAGCACGGCGACGAGGAACGCGAAGTCTATGACGGCGGCCCCGACCGCCTGCGGGGTGACGCCGAGGGCGGGCAGCTCCCGTGCGAGTCCGATTTTGACCGCGCCTTCGAGACCGTACAAGAGGATCGCGCCCACGAGCGCGAACGGCGGCGCGACGAAGGCGAGCCCGATGATCAGGACCAGCCCCAGAGATACGAGCGTGAGCGCGGGCCAGACGGCCGTGAACGCTGCCAGCGCGAGAACCGCGAGTCCGATCACCACCGTTCGCAGCCAGGGCTCGGCGACCGATCGCCGATCCTCGGTGCTCCCCGCTGGTTCGCGCGGGGTGCTGAGTCGTGGCGGGCTCTCGATGCTCATCTGACGCTGGCGAGAGCGACGGGGACGGTTGCTGGACGGCGAGCCGCGAGAACGCGCTCCACGACGTCTCCGAAGGCCTGAACGGCGAAATCCTCGTTGAACTCGGTCTCGACCCGTCGGCGCCCGCCGCGCACGAGCTCCTCGCGCAACCCGCGATCCCGCCACAGCCGCAGGACCGCTGCCGCCAGTGCTCCATCGTCCTGCGGGGGGAAGAGCAGCGCTTCGCGTCCATCTCGAACGATCTCGGGAGTGGCTCCGACGCGGGCCGCGACCACCGGGCAGCCGGCGCTGAGCGCCTCGACTGCGACGCGTCCGAATGCCTCGTTGAAGCGCGCCGGGTTGATCACCATGTCGGCGGCCGCGTAGAGGTCGGCGATGGGATCGACCAGCCCGACGAAAGCCACGACGTCCTCGACCCCCAATCGTCGGGCGAGCGCGGCCAGCTCCTCGCGGTACGCCAGGTCGCCGCGTCGGGGGTGGGGAACGCCGGCGATCACGCAGCGAATGCCCGGCAGCTCCTCGCGCAGCCGTTCTGCCAACCGGATGCGAAAAACGCGATCCTCGCGCGCCCAGGCCAGCAGCACCGGCCGGTCAAACGTGCGCAGGCGTTCCGCCGCCCCGCACGTCAATCGGGGGTCGACACCACGCAGGAACTTGACGACGTCGCGGCGCACCAGCGCGGCGGCGTCACCTGCGAGGAACATGCTCACGTCGTGTCCCTGCTGCAGCGCCGGGCGCGCGCGCGCGCCGCCTTCGCGAGCACCGACGCGCTCGAGGCGGCGCTCACCGGCGCGCCGGGCGTCCTCGGCGTCGAAGGTCGTCGCCCCGGAATGGGCGATCGCCCAGACCGTGCCGATCGCCGCCTCGCCCCGGTGGAACGGGACGAGCAGGTTCTCGACGATCGGCGGCTCGGCCGTCGCGAGGTCGCCGAAGTGCCGCGCCGGATCGGCCAGCAGCAGCACCCGCACCTTGTCGAACGGCGTGATCTGCATCGCCGCGAAGATGTCGCCCTCCGGCGGGTAGACCTCGTGCTCCTCCTGCTCCTGTTCGACGAACTCGCGCAGCGCCTGGAAGTAAGGTTTCTTCAACTCCTCGCCGACCACGGGCACCCAGCTCTTCGGAAGCGGCGGTATCACGCGACGACCTCCCTTGACACGTTCCCGCGCCGCACACGACGCGTCTACGCGGGTCGACGTGAAGCAATAGAATACGGACGAACCCCCGAATGACGAACGGCGAAAGATTGACGGGAGGCTCGGTTCTCCCGGGTGGCATGGGCATGTACTCAT